>JBBRQP010000166.1:0-1062 GCA_038226175.1 Gloeobacterales cyanobacterium | reverse complement strand
TAACCAAATAATTTGCAGGTGGGTGCGTTCCACCCCGTCCGTTGCTTGGCGGTAGCGCTTTTCTAATTCTTCCACACTCAGGTGGTTCACAAGACTGAGGTTCTTTACCATACCTTATTCTATAAGCGGAAAGTGTATAAGATGGAGCAGGATCTAGGTCGTGAGATAGCGCTGTCCGACAGAGTTATTCCAAGGTACTATCGAGCTTGTGAGATCAAGCCATGTGTATTCTCAGTGCAAATAAAAACAAGAACATGCTTAGAAGCTGGGGTGTCTGAGCGCGCTTTAGTGCGGGCTTTTAAAATTACTACGGTCACGCCATCATGCATCCTAAAACAACTGCCAACATCCTCAAGGTGCTGTACGTGATTATTTAGGCCACGTAAAGTAAAACGTTGTGCCTTGACCAACCTGGGATTCAAAACGAATACTACCTTTTTCACTTTCGATAATTTTTTTGACAATAGCGAGTCCAACCCCAGTACTTTCTAGATTATCGGGCGAGTTAACCGTTTGAAAGATGCTAAAAATTCGCTCATGATACGCTGGCGCAATACCTTTGCCGTCATCGGCAACAACAAACTCACAAAAATCACCGCGATCATAAGCAGAAATCTGAACCAAGCCATCAGTGCGGTCATGATGCTTAATGCTATTACCGATCAGGTTAGCAAATACTTGGTAGAGTAATAAACTCTTGGTGTAAAGAATAAGTGGACTTGGCGTAATCGTGATAGTAAATGTTGGGGGCGGGGCAAGAGAATCAATGACCTCACGCCATAGGTCTTCTATTACAACCGACTCGACCGCATACTCAGCGCGTCCCACCCGCGCATAGTTGAGTAACCCATCAATCATCGTTGACATACGACGGGCACGACTGCGCAATAAGGCCATGTGTTGCTGTGTAGTTTCTGATATGACCGTTTGGGTGTCTTCTTCAATCCATTGGGATAGGTTGGAAATGGCTCTTAGGGGAGCTTTCAAGTCGTGAGACACAATATACACAAAGCTATCCAATTCGCTATTGCGTTCTTCTAAGGCAGCTTGAGCTGCCCTAAG
>JBBRQP010000165.1:0-2586 GCA_038226175.1 Gloeobacterales cyanobacterium | reverse complement strand
GTTGCCTTGAGCAAGCAGAAAAATGTCGCTAGGAGATGATATGGTAATATAGTGCTGAGATAGAAATCTAGACCCCAATTCAAGGCAGAGTCTCGCTTAACTTAGACCCATTTTTGTCCCAACAACCGGATCCACCATAGTTATCTGAGAATTGGTGGCTTTGAATGGAAAGATCACGAGCGTTGGGCAATCGTAAATGCAAGTTGGTCAGAACAAAAAAGTTCATGAAAAGTAACTTAAGCATTATGTGATCAACTTATTGTGGGAGTAATGCGCTTTTAGATTTACCTTGTCAATATTGACCCCACGGTTGGTGCCGCAATCAAGAAGATGTCCTCCTGCCTAGTCATCTCACCCGATGAAATAAACGAATATATTCAAACTGTTATTATTGCCCTGATGACTATGAAAGCCAGAGCCTATCCTTCAATACTCAAAGCGGTGGAATCTGATTTTGAAAGTTCATTATATGATATGAAACAAGTAATTCAAGCTAATTTATTTAATTCAGAGATCGAGGTAGCTAACGAACTCTCAAAAAGTGGTTTCTTAAGGGCTGCTGGTGTTGTTCTTGAGAAACATTTAGCCCAAGTTTCCACTAATCACGGCTTAGTTATCCGAAAACAACATCTAACAATTAGCGATTTTAATGACCTCTTAAAATCAAATGCAGTTTTGGATGTTCCGGCTTGGAGGAAGATTCAAAGGCTTGGCGATCTTAGGAATCTGTGTGATCATAACAAATACAGAGAACCCACGGCTGAAGAGATTTCAGAGCTTATTGCCGGAGTTGAAAAATTAACAAAAAAACTTGTCTAGTGCACTGATTTGAGGAATTAGACCTCAGGCAAAGTAATCACACGTTTCGGAAAAGCGCGTAATAGTTTCTTGTCCATACTCACCAGAATGGTATCTAGTTTTATCGCCAGAGCTACAAACTCGCAATCGTATACTGAACACTCACTATCACCTACAAGCTCAAGTACAGTTTGCGGGTCAACCTCAAATACAGATCCTTGAAGCAGTCTTTCGGCTTCCCTTTATAAGCTATGCTCAGTGCGAAGATTACTTGCCATCCCTCATGTCAAACGTTTGACCCCTCTGAATAGGTTACTCTCAGTCCGAGATGAAGACTGAATGCGTCAAAGTCTCGGTCGCAATGTAGCAGCGAATATCCAGATTCGATGCATTTGGTTGCAATAATTGTATCTATTGTCTTGCGTGTGGTGAACCCCTTTGCCTTCAACATGCGGAAATTTTTGGCGGCCTTCAGGGCAATTTCCACGCCGCCTAATTCAATTAATTCAAATGCCTCAAGGCTCTTCCTCGCGGCCTCAAATTCATGATCAGAGCGAAATCCTTGCAGCACTTCAGTCAATATCAGATCGCCCACAGCAATCCGCTCCTGCGCCAGGAGTCTGTCGAGACAATCAACCTGGGGAGTTTCGTTGCCTCGAAAGAAGTCAATCCATACACTTGAATCGACGAGAATCACTGGTCAGTCCTCATGGCTTCAAGGTCGCCTTCCCAATGGAGCTTGCCTTTCATATTGCGCACTTCTACTTGCTTGCCAAGCTGCACTAGGGTTCGCAAACCAAGCTCCACTGCTTCTCGTTTTGTCTTCGCGCCTGTGAAACGCATAGCGTCGCTCATGAGCCTATCGTCGATCTCGATGTTTGTTCGCATATTGTGTACCCAACTCTTGATGTGTACACAGTCTAGCTCAGATGCACAACCGTGGTCTGACTCTAACTATTTTTAGGGTTCTTAATCTTGGACTCGCGGAGAAGTCTAACCTATGCTCTGGGGGCAGGCTACTATTAGAGCCACAAACTCGTAATCGTATGCTGGACACACACTATCACCTACAAACTCAAGGAACCGGTCAAGGTCAAAGCTATAATCCTTGCAAAATACTAGTCCGCCGCGTGAGCTATCAGCAGTTGGTTTCTTAATTACCGCCATCTACTACCAATCATAGAGAACCTGATACCATGATTTCTTGTGCCTAATATTTGCAAATTGGGTGTTATCAAACGGGTGGAGGTATTCAGGTGCAGTACAGGTACTAGTTAGGTTCTTTATGACAATAACCATCCAATATCTCGAAAAATCCGACAACGAAAGCTACAGGTCACTCTGGATCTACGGCATCACAGAGCAAGCCATGTTCTTTCGTATTTCCCCCGAAGACGATCTGACAACAGGCATTCCAACGCGCTTCACTCCTGACAGCTTTACATTAGGAGCCTACTCACAAGCTGGACTTGTTGGCATTGTTAGTGTTGAACGTGATGCAAAAATAAAAGTAAATCACAAAGCCCTTGTTTTTCGCATGTTTGTTCACCCAGATGCGGCTGGTTGTGGTGTGGGGCGAGCACTCCTTGAGCGAGTCATTACTATTGCCAAAAGTACTGAGAATCTTCGCTACCTATATTTAACTGTATTATACTCTTTCCGTTTGATTAGCAGGTTTTTGTTCTGGGCCACCAGTGGTAGAACAAGTATCTCTTGAGCAACTCGGTCTGCTTTGATAAACTACGACATCGTTGCTCTAATCGCTCTTCCACTTCTTCAATCGTCACC
>JBBRQP010000164.1:0-2680 GCA_038226175.1 Gloeobacterales cyanobacterium | reverse complement strand
GCGTTTATAGGTTTCGGCAAAGACTTGTAATGAAGTGGCCATCTCTGGGCGCTCGCTAGCCATTTGCAAAAGCTGAACAAAAGTTCGTCGATGTCCCTGTGGCAGTGAGAGCAAAGCACTAACTGCCTCGCGGTCACTTGTGAGAGCGTCTAGTACCTGAAGCACCGACTCAGCTTGCTTGGGTGGGGCATCTAAGATTTTCTCGACACTAAGACGTTTAATCGCGGAGGAAGAACGCAAGCGACGTTCCATCTTCATGCCATTGGCCATAGCTTCTCTGCAAAAAGTGCTCACTCATTATTTTACCAATTTGCGCAAATAAGACAAGTAATAGACCTGTAAAAACACCGCTTTCTTAGATTCCAAGGGCACAGTAGCAAGCTCACACCTTAGTGCCTGACAGAGGGAGCCTCTGTGGTACCAAGTAATAACCCATAGCCTTCACGATTGAAGCAATATTCCCCAAACGAGGATTACCATCCTCAGACAAAGCCTTCTGCAAGCCCTGCCTAGACATACCAATGTGTGCCGCCATCTTACTAATTCCTCGCGCCCGCGCTATCACCCGCAGCGAAGCTAGCAAAGCACCAGTGTCATTGTCTTGCGCAAAGTCTTGGAAGACCTCGACCAAGTAATCATCAATTTCCTCTGGATGATCGCGAAAGTACTGATCAGTAAATTCATCAAGAGTTCTCATCAATTCCTGCCACAAATAATATCTTGCTTACTTTCTATTATAGCCAACTATAGTTGGCACATAACTTCCTAAGGCTCAAACCAGTGATAGCCCGTCGAATACGTGCCCGAGCAATGCCAAGCCTCTGGAAACTTAAACACTTTTAATCTCGGTTAGGGGAGTATCTGACGAGACTCATTATTAAAAATAATAATGTCTAAGACGCTTACTCAATCAGTACTATAGCGGTTACTTAACTTCTCAAAATGCCGTATATTTGTATAATATGAATGTCATATTTTTGCAAGGAGTTACCCGATGAGCCGCCTCAAAACCATAGAAAGTCGCATGACCTATCGCATGGCAAGAAAGGAGCAAGAAGTCTTTTTGCGCTCAGATTTCAACGACTTAGGAAATTATGATTCCATTGGGCGCGTGCTAAGTAAACTGATTAACCAGGGCAAAATTATCAAAATTGGCTATGGTCTCTATGCCAAAGCCACCATCTCACCGCTGAGCAGTCAAGTGATACCGCGTAAAGGTCTACCTGAATTGGCAACAGAGGCTCTCCAGCGACTCAAAGTTGAAGTAGTGCCTTCTAGCTACGAAAAGGCTTATAACGCAGGTCTGACGATGCAAGTGCCAACAGGCCGGGTCATCGCCGTGAAAGAGCGTATAGCTCGTAAAATTGGCTACAGCGGAAAATATATAAGTTTTGAACATGCACCTTGATATAGACCTGATTCAGGCTATTGCAGCAGAGCTAGGTGTCAATGCCTCCTTTGTTGAAAAGGACTGGCAGGCAGTACGTATCCTCGCAGTACTAGCGAGCTTGAAGACAGAAAATATCCATTTAATATTTTCTGGTGGAACTAGCCTCTCTAAAGGTTTTGACCTGATTCAACGCTTTTCAGAAGACTTGGATTTTAAGGTGTTGCTCTCATCTAATGACCGCGACCGCAACACCTATCGCGAGTATCGTGAGCGCATTATTGCTGCAATTCTTGCAAGCAATCCAGAATGGCATATCGGTAAAGACACGATCAAGAGTGGGAATGCCAGCCGCTTTTTTAGCTGTCAGATTGCTTATCAACAACAGATAGTTCAGACCGCAAGCCTTCGCGCTCACGTCAAACTAGAAGTTACTTTCCAAGCCCCTCTACTCCCTTTTGAAGAGAGACCCCTGATCTCTTTTGTTGCTCAAGCCCAAAGACAACGACCCGAAGTAATTGATATGCCCTGTGTCTCGCCTGTTGAGACAGGTGCCGATAAGCTAAGTGCCCTTACTTGGCGGGTATTGTCCCGGCAACGAGGAACGAAAGAAGATGATCCCACACTGGTACGACATTTACACGATTTAGCTGCTCTGGAAAAACGCATTAGGGCGAGTTCCGATTTCCCAGCACTAGTTCTCTCCCTCCTAGAGCAGGATGTTAACCGTAATAAAACATCAGGGCTTGAGAAATTAAGACCTTCTGAGCGTTTAGAACGCTTAGTAGAAAAGCTTAAAACTGACTCCTTGTACCCAAAAGAATATGAGCAATTTGTTTTAGGAATGTCCTATGCCGCTGACAATGAGCGAACGACTTATGACCAAGCCCTAACCGCTGTTGAACGGATTATCGTCACCCTACAAGATGCTTGGAATAAGTAATAGTCACACCTCTAACCACAACCCCACACCAATGCCCAGAAAACCCCTCTAAGAGCTTACATACGGTCTCAATCCTACTCTCACTCAAGCCTTCTTTCCTCATCCCCTCAGCCTAGTGTATAAAGCCGACTGTATCTCATACTATACCCTCTTAGCCATACCTAACTACCCTAACTTATGGCAGCCATCTTAAAACCCTCCTACCTAAGCCAATACAGCCTCATCCCTCACAACAAACCCCATAAACCCCTCCCTATCACCCTTACACATCCCTACAATACCCCTTCAAGCTACTGTATGCCATCCCTCCCTATCTTAGCCATACCCAGGCTAGCATATGTCAGCTTGTG
>JBBRQP010000163.1:0-3239 GCA_038226175.1 Gloeobacterales cyanobacterium | reverse complement strand
CCACTGGCAGCGGATTATTCCCTTCTTTGCGTACCCGACTGATATCCGTAAAGTGATCTACACCACTAATGCCATTGAATCGGTAAATATGACCTTGCGCAAAGTACTGCGCAACCATCGGGCATTTCCCACCGATGAATCAGCCCTCAAAGTGATTTACTTGGCGATTCAGAACCTATCCAAGAAATGGACGATGCCTATCCGAGATTGGAAAGGAGCCTTGAATCGGTTTGCCATTGAGTTTGAAGGGAGGTTACCAATGTGAGATTTCCACACTGACACAATCTTCTTGACATACCCTCCTAAAAAAAGTTTCTCTCTTGCTTAAAGGGGTTAGTTCATGTCAAGTAAAATAACTACAGCAAAACTTCTAGTCATTGCTCCTCGTGTTTTATGCGCTCTGACCTTTTTACTAGCTACACAGTTGTTTGATGGTCATGTAGCCCAAGCCAAGACAACAGCTCAGTCCAAATCTACAGTCAAGTCGAAAAAGATTCCTAAATCTCAGTCCCGTAAGTTGCCGCTTGCAGTTACAACCCCTACGGTCTCTGGATTTTTTCCAAACACCGCTCCCTGGGGTGACCCGCTGATGATTACAGGTACAAACCTAGATAAATCACCTACTGTTTCTGTTGGTGGGGGACGCTTTGTCGATGCCATGGTTATGTCTTCAACCCAGATTCAAATACAAATCCCCTGTAGTAGCGATAGTGGCTCTGTAGTTGTCAAAACAACTGATGGCACGACCACAGCTAGTGAAACTTTTACCTTGATTGCGCCGTCAGTAAAAATTACTATGGGCAACAACACGGATGTGACCAACACGACGCAAACGGTGAGTGTGGGACAACAAATCGGCTTGACGGGCAAGATAAAAAATGGCTGTCCTTATGGGACTGAATATGTGGGTAATGGTTGGATCGTTCCTGGAGCAAGTGCCACGCCTCCCACTGCTGTTGCCAACTGGCAAGGACAGCAGGGAACAGCAACACAGAAGACTGCGGGAACATTAACCCTTTTGGATCAGCCCAAACTAAATAACCCAGATCTCAAATTCTATTGGGTGGCTCCTCCCAATTCAGGTACGACGGCTGATGTGAGTTACACCATCTCCCAGGGCGGGTCTAGCCGAACTTTTACCGGTCAAGTGACTTTTGATATCAAGCGCCCCACAGGCACAGTCAGTACGGCACAAGGTGTAATTGAGGTAGGGTGTGTTAACAGTATTCGCTTAGGAACTATTCTGGCTATACACTATGGTTCAGCTGTTGGTACACCAGGGATTACATTTACACCAAGTTATTCCACTACAGTTGCCGGTTCTTATCAATGGGTTCAACTTGTGACCAACCTAACACGAACTTACACTAAATTAAAAAATGGAATTACCTCTACTGCAATAGCAAGTGGTCTAGATGGTGGATACCCTTATCCTTCTAACCCAAATAGCACGGCAGATTCCCCCGCGATAAAACTTAAAAATAGTTGGAGTCAAACGACGACAAACGATAACTTTGGAATGTACCGATAACTTTGGAATGTACTATATGTTTAAGCCAGATGGGACAGATTCAATCTGGGTGCCTTTATCTTTGACCTCTTGGAGTTGGCAAGGGAGTGCTGCACAGGAAGTTGATACCCCAGGAGGATATTCTTGTGCTCCAACTGCGAATAAGTGGAATCTTACTTCTTCTTCAGCTCCACCTGCCCTAAGCTCAAATACTGTTCAATATCCAGTTTGGACAAATACCGTTATGCCGCTCAAGTACATGCCATAATACTCAGGAGATTTTAAGTCATGAAAACTCTGAACATCATCCTTCATTCATTGCTACAAATTTCTCTGGCGTTCGTAGCATTACCTCAAGCCATGGCACAGGAAATGAAAGAGCCCCTACGCGGAGAACCAGGTTACGGCTTTGGCTTTGGTTTACCTCAACCTACTTTGACCAATACAGTTACCAAAGACTGGCAACTGACTGCGGACTTAACACCGGGAAATGCAATTGTTAAGTTAGGGCAACCTGTTGTTATTACACTTTATTTAAAAAATGTGAGTAGTAACAATCTTCCTTGCGGTTATCTGTGTCTTACACCTTGGTATGACTTTAAGATAGTAAATGCTGTTGGCAAAGAACTTCCTTTAACGTCTAAAGCTATCAAGCAAATTAAGAATGATGATGAATCACAACAACCCGAGGAATATATTACAAGTTTTGCTCTGCAACCTGGGGGAGCACTAGGAGAACAATTTCCAATTACTTCCTACTATAAAATCTCCACAAGAGGTACATATTTTATAACGGCTAGGCGACAACTCTGGCTACCTAGTGGCGAAGCTGGTGTTATTGTTGCTAACACCGTAACCCTAATCGTACAGTAATTGACTCATGAAAACTCTGAACATCATCCTTCACTCGGTTCTACAAGTTTCTCTAATGTTTGTTACGCTACCTCAAGCTATGGCACAAGAAATAAAGCAGCCACTGTATGGGGAACCAGGTTTTGGTTTTGGTTTTGGGCTACTACAACCGACATTGACTAATACTATTACAAAAGGGTGGCAATTAACCGCAGAACTCGAACACACCGTTGTCAAGTTGGGAGAACCTGTAATTCTTACACTTCAGTTACGCAACATGACTAGTGTTAAACTTGACTATGATTTTGTACCTTGGTATGACTTTAAGATAACAGATGCTGTAGGGAAAGAGCTATCTTTGACATCTAGAGCTCTAAAGCAAATTATTAATGATGAATCAGAGCAGCCTGATCTAGTAACTCAAGCAATTTATGTACAACCCGATAAGTATGCAGAAGAAAAATTTCCAATAACCCTTTATTATAAAATTTCTGAAAGAGGAACTTACTTTATCACTGCTCGACGACGGTTATTACGCCCGAGTGTAGTGGCAGATGGACTAATTGTTGCTAACACGGTTACATTGATTGTTCAATAAGTTAGTCAGAAGACTTAAACTTATGAAGCTATTAAATGTTGCCCAGTGTGCTTTTTTACAAGTCATTCTTGTGTTGATAATACTACCTCAAGCTATGGCACAAGAAATAAAGCAGCAGGTTTAGAGAAAACGCCTGAAGGTTCTGTTTGGCATCATCACCAAGATGGTGTAACAATGCAACTAGTTCCTAGAAACATACACGAGCCGACCGGACATACTGGTGGCTTCCGACGGAGGTTGTGACTGATGCCTGTAATTAGTGAACATGGACCTTCAATT
>JBBRQP010000162.1:0-3316 GCA_038226175.1 Gloeobacterales cyanobacterium | reverse complement strand
TTTGCCTTGAGCGAGTAACCAAATAATTTGCAGGTGGGTGCGTTCCACCCCGTCCGTTGCTTGGCGGTAGCGCTTTTCTAATTCTTCCACACTCAGGTGGTTCACAAGACTAAGGTTCTTTACCATACCTTATTCTATAAACAGAAAGTGTATAATTCCCGTAATCGCATGGTTACTAAGCGGGTTTTTTCTTCGGCAGTTTCAGCCCGTACTTCGGCAGCTTCAGCGCGCGCTTTGGCTTCAGCCACAAGCTTGAGTAAATCAGTAAAGGGTGGTGGGCAGAGAATTTCACTGACCGATAACTCGAAACCGGGTAACTGCTCTGATGTTAGGTAATCGCCGGGATACAGATCGCGTTGGGTATAGCCAGTTTCATTTTCGGGATGGCTGAGTACGCAGACGATTTGTTTTTCCGGATCAATAATCCAATACTCATCAATCTCGGCTAAGGCGTATTCAGCCCTTTTTTGGAAATAGTCACGGCGACGGTCATCACTCACGATTTCGGCAACCAATAAGGGGGTCTCGCGTGGGCTAAAAATGCACATCTGGTCATACTGGTCTAAATCTTCCCAAGTTGGTCGGTCAGCAATGACCAGATCTGGCCAACGCAGAGTATTAGTTTCGGTACAGACCCCGGCTTGGTTACTGACAATGAGGGGTAAATGTTGAACCGTAATATACGTTGTTAGAGTATGGATTAAAAAGCGGCTGATATCGCTATGAACCTCTGTTTTGGTCGGTAATGGCAGCCGTTGACCCCGAAATAATTCCTCTTGCATCAGTTCATTGTGACCTGCAAGGAATTCGGCTAGCGTATGGCTGTACTCTGAATTATCCATGTCCTCAGTGCTAGATAGCTGTGCAGCAATGCGTGTATTTACTGAATTTTTCATCCCATTGTGTACCACTAGAGGTATCTTTGGGGCAAACCCATTAGAATCAACACTCTCCATGCGTATTTCCCCTAAGAAATCGACGGTTAAATTACTGACATTATGTCTACTAAAGCACAACTAAATAATTTTTGGTACCGTATAGTTCGTACTCTTTTATGCGCTTAAGCGCTTGCAAGCAATTGAGATATGCACCTGATCTCACGTCAGTACTTTAGGACAGATATCTGCCAAAAAACAGACCTCACAGTGCGGATGTCGGGCATTGCAAACCGCACGTCCATGATAAATCAGCCGAATCGACCAATTCTCCCAATCTGGCTGCGGCAAAATAGCGATCAAATCCTGCTCAATTTTGATCGGTTCGGCGTGTTGGGTAAAACCCAGACGGTTGGTCAAACGACGCACATGGGTGTCAACTGTGACCCCAGCGTTGATCCCAAAGGCATGGGCTAATACGACATTGCCAGTTTTACGCGCTACACCGGGTAAAGTAAGCAGTTGCGCCATTGAGCGGGGGACTTCACCGCCAAAGTCTGTCATGATTTTTTGGGCGGCACCCTGGATATGACGGGCTTTATTGTGATAAAAACCCGTAGACCGAATCAACTGCTCAATCTCTAAAATATCCGCCGCTGCAAAACTGGGCGCATCGGGAAAACGTGCAAATAGCCCAGGAGTCACGAGATTAACCCGTTGATCAGTACACTGCGCCGAGAGAATTGTTGCGACTAATAGTTGCAGGGGGGTTGTGTAATCAAGAGAACATGTGGCATCTGGATAGTGGATCTTGAGGCGGTCTAAAACCTCCGCTGCCCGGGCAATTTGTTTTTTACGCGCAGGTAGACGGGGCATGGCAACTAAACCAAAGAAATCAAAGTGCGCTCGGCCTGCTTGTGAACCTGTGCTCGCGCCCAGCGGTCAGCTTCGATCACATCATCTAACGTTGGCGATTGAATAGTGGTATGGGCTTCACAGGTCAAGGCTAGCAGACGGGGAATTTCAGTGAATTTGATCGCCTCAGCTAGAAATAAAGCAACCACCGCTTCGTTAGCCGCATTGAGCACAGCTGGCAATGTCCCACCTTCACGACCAACCCGGTAGGCCAATTGCATACAGGGATATTTGGCATGATCTGGGGCATAAAAAGATAATGTACCGACTTCTACGAGATTAAGGGGTCGCCAAGGCGTGGGTACACGCTCAGGCCAGCTCAGAGCATACAAAATTGGCAAGCGCATATCCGGCCAGCCTAGTTGGGCAAGTACCGAAGTATCCGCCAACGCAATGGCTGAGTGAATAATGCTTTGAGGATGAATGACAATCTCAATTTGATCATAGCTCAAACCAAATAGCCAATGGGCTTCGATTACCTCTAAGCCTTTATTCATCAGGGTTGCCGAGTCAATCGTAATTTTTTTGCCCATAGACCAGTTGGGGTGTTTGAGGGCATCTTTGACCGTTGCTGTGGCTAATTTCTCAGCAGGCCAGTCCCGAAAGGCACCACCTGAGGCGGTCAGGATAATTTTACTGAGTCCCTGCCCGCCCTGTAGGCACTGAAAAATGGCGGAATGCTCAGAATCCACAGGAAATAATCGCACACCCTGAGCCTGAATGCGCGGCATGACTACGGGCCCGGCTGCAACCAAGGTTTCTTTGTTGGCAAGAGCAATATCTTTGCCAGCTTCGACGGCGGCAAGGGTCGGCAACAGGCCAGCGACCCCGACAATACCTGTGACCACGACTTCACTATCGCCATAAGCGGCGACCTGACATACGCCCACGGTTCCTGTCCAAATCTCAGGTTGGGGATGAAAATCCGCCAGTAGATTGTGTAAAACTTCGCGATAGGCATCACTCCCAACCGCTACGACCTGGGGTCTAAATTGGCGTATTTGTGCAGCAAGTAGGGTCATATTACTATGGGCAGTCAAGCCGATTACCTGAAAACGTTCCGGGTAAGTTGCGAC
The DNA here is from genome assembly GCA_038226175.1 of Gloeobacterales cyanobacterium. Classification (GTDB taxonomy): domain Bacteria; phylum Cyanobacteriota; class Cyanobacteriia; order Gloeobacterales; family Anthocerotibacteraceae; genus JBBRQP01. The sequence goes on along the minus strand of JBBRQP010000162.1, from coordinate 450 downwards.
GATATCGAGGGTTTGGGTACCGATTGAGCCAGTTGATCCCAGCAAGGTAAGTTTTTTCACAAAGATACATCCACTACCTCCCGTATTGTGCGGTCTGACTGGGGTGTTGTCTAGGGGGATAGCCATATAAAAGCCGCTCGGGGTGGAGCGGCTTTTGCGGTTTATGTAGTTGGTTTCTATAGCCAATAGTGGCTGTGGTATTACAGCGGTTTTCATACGGATGTACCAAGATAACCAGAGTGAGTGAACCAACCTTTCGCATCAGTTTCTGTAATACGCTTTAGCCCTTGTCCTATCGCTTCTTCAAGATTTTCTTTGTCACGCTTGCCTTGGGAGCGTAGCCATTGCTTTAGTTTTGACCAACATTCTTCAATCGGCGATAGTTCTGGTGAATAGGGTGGCAAATAAAGCAGTTGCGCTCCTCTACGTTCGATGGCTTCTCGGATACCT
>JBBRQP010000161.1:0-3368 GCA_038226175.1 Gloeobacterales cyanobacterium | reverse complement strand
GTGATCTACACCACTAATGCCATTGAATCGGTAAATATGACCTTGCGCAAAGTACTACGCAACCATCGGGCATTTCCCACCGATGAATCGGCGCTCAAAGTGATTTACTTGGCGATTCATAATCTCTCCAAGAAATGGACGATGCCTATCCGAGATTGGAAAGGAGCCTTAAATCGGTTTGCCATTGAGTTTGAAGGGAGGTTACCAATGTGAGATTTCCACACTGACACAATCTTCTTGACATACCCGTTTATCACGGATTTTGAACTATGTCAAAAACGGAAATAGCACCCACCAAACGCTGGGTCTTAACAGACTTTAAATTCCGTTTTATGTTGCTTTACTAAGCGCAGTGGCAGACCACCCATGATCGATAGTAAAATCGAGTCTGCCAAAAAGCTCCTAGCGAGTGGGATGCCACCTCGGGATGTGGCTAAGAACCTTGGGGTGTCTGTGCCAACTCTGTACCGCTGGGTTCCAGCCTCAGAGAATCTTTAGATGCCGTCTTGGGAGTCAAGTGGTAGCGCTCAAATAATTGGGGTCAAAAGGCTTCCCAGACTTGAGTATGCCAAACATCAGATGAGCCAGTTTACGCATCGCTGCCGTTACTACCTGCATCTTGTTCTTCTCTTTGCTCAATAATCGCTCACAGAAGGTTTTGATAAGGGGGTTGAACCGTTGGGAAACTAAGACCGGCATAAATAGTGCTTTGCGTAAACGGCTATTCCCCGTTCTAGATATTTGACTACGCCCACGCACAGAAGTCCCAGAACTCTTTTCTCGTGGCGTTAATCCCATATAGGCCGCAAGTTGTTTGGCATCTTTAAATGCTGACCAGCACTGTACTTCAGCCAAAATAACGGATGCTGTAACTTCTCCAATTCCAGGAATACTTGTCAATAAATCCTGTTGCTGTTTGAGGCTAGGTATAGGTTATAACTTGACTAGCCTCGCTTTCTCCCATCAACACAAATCAACCAACCATGAAAAACAGACAGATATTCGTCAACCTATGCGTCAAAGACCTTCCCATGTCCAAGGAGTTCTTTACCAAGCTCGGTTTTACCTTCAATCCGCAATTTACCAACGACCTCAGTGCTTGCATGATGGTCAGCGAGCACATTTTCGTCATGCTGCTGACCGAAGCACACTTCAAAGAGTTTACACCGAAGCCTATTAGCGACGCTACGAAGAGCACTGAGGTACTCTTGTGTTTGTCATGCGAAAGCCAAGCAGAGGTTAAGGATGCCGTTCGCAAGGCTGTTAGCGCAGGGGCGGCATCATCCACAAAGAGCCGCAAGACCACGGCTTTATGTATGGTCACGGATTTACAGATTTAGACGGTCACATTTGGGAGCTTATCTACACGGAGCCTAATCATGATTACCTATGATGTATATCCTTACAAATTGGGTGTTATCCAACGGGTTGATAGTACTTGGGTGCAGTCTAATCACTTCTTAGAACGAAGGAGAAGCCGATGAAACGCTCGTGGATAATTATTGGTGTTGCTGATGTTGCTCGCAGTTTCAAATGGTATCAGTCGCTGTTCGGTCAACCCGAAGCGTCTCCTGCTCATGACTACTTCGGGCAAATCCAGGACACGGATGGAACTATTTTGCTTTGTCTCCATCAGTGGGGAGAGCATGAGCATCCAACCTTGACCAGTCCCGACCACTCAGAACCTGGCAACGGACTACTTTTGTTCTTTCGTATAGATGATTTTGACCAGGCTCTGCCCAGGGCTCGTGATCTCGTGACTGGACTGGCAAAAGAGCCATACTTGAACCCTAGCACTGGAACCAAGGAGTTCGCACTCCGTGATCCTGACGGGTATTATGTCATGGTCAGTGCGCTCGATGCGACCTAACAAGGCGCTCCAAGGAACACCCCTGAGCTTGGTCGTGACCTTGCCCCAGTTTAGGGGACAGTGATTTTATGCTACCTGCTGTTGAGCAGCATAGTAGATTTTCTCAAACTCCACTGGCGGTAAATAACCCAAAGTGGAATGCAACCGCTGGCGGTTATAAAACACCTCAATCCACTCGGCAATAGTTGTGCGAGCCATTGCCCGACTTTCCCACTCTTTGCGATGCACCAACTCACGTTTGAGAGTACTAAAGAAGCTCTCCGCCACGGCATTATCTAAACAATTAGCCCGACGACTCCTACTGCTGGTCAATCCAAATTGCTCCAAGTAGCTTCGGTAGTCGCCACTGGCGTACTGACCTTGCCCCGGTTTAGTGGACAGTGCCTTGAACTTGTTAATTGAAAAGGCTGCCCGTTTCCAATAGGTGAACCTTCGAGACAGCCCATCACTCGCCTACGGTGCTTCCCAGCAGTGCGTATTGCCTAAGTTATAACCCACGCTCTAATTTTCTTCTTCCTGAGCCTGTAATAAAGCAGCCCTTAGCGTCTCTATCGGTAGCTCTGTAAGTTCTGCTACCTGCCTTAAACTCTGTCCGGCTCGGAGCATCTTTACTCCCATTTTGAGCGTGGTCTCTGCAATTACCCGGCTTTCATTTTCAGCCGCGACATCTTTATAAAACTGGGTTTCTCTTAAGGCAGTATCCGTTAATCCCAACATCGTTTGTATCTCCTGACGGCTCATGCGTGGAAACTTGTTCACCATTATATTCTCCAAAATATCTAGTACCGAACCACTCGCTCCTAAACTCATTAACCGCTGGGCTTGCTCAGGTGCGACTCCTGGGGCTGCCACAACTAACCGCACCAACTCGGTGTAGATATTATCGGTTTGCGCCAACTCATCCAGATAAATCAATTGCACCGAGGGTAAACTCAACTGGTCACGGTGCAAGGATGTCCAGAGCTGGGCTTCTCCCCGTCGTTCGGGATAGAGCACCACTATTCGCACCTCTTGGAGCGTTCCCCCATCAGACTTTTTAGCTCCTCGGTAGCGCTCACTCAGATGCAAAAATACCTCTCCAAACAAACGTGGATAAAATGCTGGGTCATCATAAAACTGCACTTCCAGAAAATAGATAGTTCCCTCTCCGTTTTCTGGCACCAACACCCCATCAAAGCTGAAGGCCAATTCCTTGACCTGTACCGCACTCATTACATAGGGGCTGGTGGGAACTTCCCCCAACAAGTCAAATAATGTCTCAGGGTAGTCTTTGAACAAGCGATAAAACACATGGTCAGTACGCAAGACGTTTCTCCTGAATGGGTTATAACTTGGTTAAGTCATTCGTGACGACTCCAATCCCCCCCCTGTGAAGGGGGTTTTTTATTGGTTTCAATTGGCAATCAGGTAATCTACTTGCACCTTTTCCAAATATGACCACTCCGGATTAGAATAACTGCGCTCATCAGGATTCCATCTCAATTGCACCAAACTATAC
>JBBRQP010000160.1:0-3461 GCA_038226175.1 Gloeobacterales cyanobacterium | reverse complement strand
TAGCAAAATCTTTTATTGGAATCATTGCTGTATTACCCTCCCATAGGCGCGTTCTATGTCAGTTTCACTAAGCCACTTCTGATAACTGCGATTGTGAACCGTGAGGCTATGACCCATCATTCGAGCCGCTACACTGCTATCGAGACCAACATGAATAGCCCGTACTGCCCAAGCATGACGCAAGTGATAGGGTGGGAATCCGATACCGTAATCCTTAAAAGCAGTGCAAAACTTCTTCCCAAGATCACGGTTTGCTGTTGCTGATGTTCTAGTTGGAAGATGTATTTCTCTTAAACCAAAAGTTTCTACCCATTGCTGATGTAGAGGGAAAACTAATCTAGCTCCAGTCTTGGAGTCTTCCGAAACACGGATAGGAGCCTTGTCATTACCCAAATCGGATAAATCAAGACGATGCAGTTCATGAGGTCTCAGCCCGTAGGTTGCCAACATCCCAAAGCACCATTTCAGCCATAACGGGTTAATGCTTTCCCATACTTGGATGACTTGTTGATCTGTTGGTATGTCACGCGGTAATGTGCTATCTTGCCCATACTTACCCTTCAATTCCTTAATAAATGTCGTATCAAGTTGAGCATGTCTAGCTAAAGCCGATAGGGCTAAACAGTAGCGCAACCGCTGACGTGTATCAGGCTTGGTTTTAAGGATCACCTGCTTTAGATATTCTGGAGTGATGGCAGTAGCTTTATCTAACTGTCGATAGACAGCTTCATAGTTGGTTGACCACGTGGTAAGACTCTTATCGGTTTGTTTTGTCTTACTCCAATGCTCAGTCTCGAATGAAGTGAGCATGGTTCCTACTGCCTTTTGTTTTTGCTCTACCTTGATTACCAAATAGTCTTCCCAGTGGAATTTACCTTCAGTCAGCTTAGCCCCAAGAGTTTTTGCCTGATTTTCGGCAACCTTGACCCCGGTAATACTCGCTGGTAGATCAAGGGTAAAGAACTGTTGATGAGCTGTGATATGGGTACTACCGGGCTTAGGTGGGAAGATGCCTCTTAAGTAAAGTTTGTTGCGTCCGGGTCTTAAACAGATAGTGACGCCACATCTACCAGCTTTTAAACGCTGGTTTACTTCTGTGACGAGGGCTTCAACCGTTTTACCTGTCGCTTTCATGCGTCACTTGGATCTTGTAGTGTCACTAAATTCTATCTCTTTTTATAGTTTTCTGTCATTCTGTATATCACTCGGTATCTTAAAGCCTTAAGGACTGAAACCGTTACTCTAACTGGCTCTAAAGGCTGAAACTGGTACGGAGAGAGTGAGATTCGAACTCACGGTAGGTCGCCCCACGACGGTTTTCAAGACCGTTCCATTAAACCGCTCTGGCATCTCTCCTCATATGTCTACCTTACCATTTGCCCTTGCTCTAAAAAAGTTCTGCTTGATCCAAAAAGACCGGGGGCGCGTAGGCCGCTTCACCACAGGTACGCGGTGTTGGAAAAAGTTTACCCGGATTAGCCAAAAACTTAGGATCAAATACATGACGCACCCACTGCATCGTCTCTAGGTCAGTTTCCGTAAACATCTCTGACATGTAGCAGCGTTTTTCGGCACCAATGCCATGTTCACCGGAGATACTACCGCCAACTTTGACACAGAGTTTTAGGATTTCGCCACCCAGAGCTTCAACTTGCTCTAAAGCTCCTGGAATCGCGTTGTTATAAAGGATCAACGGGTGCAAATTGCCATCCCCCGCATGAAAAACATTGGCTACTTTATAGCCAAATTTTTCGCCTAGGCGTTCAATCTCTTGGAGCACATAGACCAGTTTGGTTCGCGGAATCACCCCATCTTGGACATAGTAATTAGGGCTAAAGTGACCCATTGCGGCAAAGGCAGCTTTACGACCTTTCCAGAGTTTGAGACGTTGCTCAGGGTCAGTGGCGCGCGTCAGGGAGCGAGCACCATTTTGCCGACAAAGCTGTTCGACTAAATGACTTGCGGCTTCAACCTCAACGGCTAATCCATCCACTTCAATCAGCAAAATTGCCCCAGCATCACGGGGATAGCAGTTGGTTGCCACTACATCCTCGACGGCGTTGATACTGAGGTTATCCATAATTTCCATCCCCGCCGGAATAATCCCTGCACCGATAATGGCAGCAACCGCTGCACCAGCTTCCTCAATCGTGACAAAATCCGCCAACAAAACCTGAACTGTTTCTGGAACCTTGAGAATACGCAGCGTGATCTCAGTCGCAATACCCAAGGTTCCCTCAGATCCTACAAAAACTCCGGTCAGGTCATAACCCGGCATTTCTGCAATGTTACCGCCCACATCAACGACACCGCCATCGGGGAGCACCAGTTTCAGACCCAGCACATGATTAGTAGTTACGCCATACTTCAGACAATGGACGCCGCCAGAGTTTTCTGCGATATTGCCGCCAATCGAACAAATGATCTGACTCGATGGGTCTGGGGCGTAATAAAACCCCGCATTACTGACCGCTTGGGTCACAGAGCTATTGACGACCCCTGGTTGGACGACTACCCGTTGATTGGCTAAGTCAACTTCTAGAATTTTGCGCATCCAAGCCGTGACAATCACCACGCAGTTTTCGATAGGAAGCGCACCGCCAGATAATCCGGTTCCCGAACCTCGGGCGACAAAAGGTACTCCGGCTTGGTGACAAATCTGGACAACCTGCGCGACCTCAGCGGTCGTACGCGGCAAAACCACCACCGCTGGGCGTTGACGATAACTACTTAGGCCATCGCATTCAAATACTAATAACTCCTCGGGTGTCCAGATAACACCTTTACTGCCAACAACAGCCTGGAATTTTTGTACTAAAGGACGCCAAGAAGATTGAAGCGCAGTTACCATGAGTCCGCTAAAGAAGATCTAATAACAGCCTACACCTGTTATTAGGCTCCTAGACGTTTGCGATAGACCAAAGCTCCCGCACCCAATAGAGCCAAACCTACCCAAGCACTAGGTTCGGGGACTGGGCTATAGGTATAGATAACCTTGACACTCGCGGCAGCTAAGGTGCTGAAGGCATAAATTACATTACCAGGGCCACTAGCGCTCGATAAGCCGAGGGCATTGACCAGTACATTGACGTTACCTATCCCTTCAAATAAAGGAAAAAAGGCTGAACTCAGCGTCGTTGTTGTCGAACCAGAAGCAAGAAGACTGCTAGTACTAAGTCCTGAAGCACCACCAAAATCCGTCGTTCCATCGTAGGCACCGAAGGTTTGTGTGATGGATTGATCGAGGCTCAAGCTACCTAAACTCAGGTTAGCTGGCTCAGTTAACGTGAGTTCGATGGAGTGAAGCTAAGCTGGAATCTACTGCTCCAGGGGGTTTCCCATGACACGACCCTTTGCCCATATGGATATCACCGAAGTCTTTTGTGATGTAGATGACTTGTGCAAAGTCTTTGAACCCTTACTAACTGGCCTGCTGTTGCCAGAAGTTACCGGAGCGCGTC
>JBBRQP010000159.1:0-3570 GCA_038226175.1 Gloeobacterales cyanobacterium | reverse complement strand
CACTGTCTTCGACGAGTCCAGCTTCTGGATAGGCACCATTGGTGTAATTGAAGTTGACTATGGTGGTCAGGGTGCCAGTAGGCGTGACTTTGAACACTGTCCCAGATCCAGAAGTCCCGCCCCCCGACGTAGTGCCGTAGAATTTGCCATCACTGCCCTCGACGAGTCCAGCTTGTGGATTAGCACCATTGGTGCCATTGAAGTTGACTAGGGTGGTCAGGGTACCAGTAGGCGTAACTTTGAATACAGTTCCGTAGTTGCTTGTCCCGCCCGCAAACGTAGTGCCATAGAATTTGCCATCACTGCCCTGGATGAGTCCAGCTAGTGGATTAGCACCATTGGTGCCATTGAAGTTAACGAGGGTGGTCAGAGTGCCAGTGGGTGTAGCTTTGAACACTGTGCCCTGTCCAGAAGTCCCGCCGTCATACGTGGTGCCATAGAAGTTGCCATCGCTAGCCAGGGTAAGTTTACCGTAGGGAGCACAGCCAAACGTAGAGCCAAAGTTGGCCAACCTAGTAGAAACCCCTGCCGGAGTTACAGAGTAGAAAATTCCGCAATTGGAAGACCCACCACTAGACGTAGTGCCATAAAAATTTCCATCTGCACCCTGGGTTAATTCGCCCGCAGGTTTCTGAGGGGGGTTTGCCTCAAAGCTGTAGACGGTGCTAAGGGTCTGAGCCTGGACAGAGAGGCCAGTAAAAACGCTTATCCAGGCTAGGAAGGCTAGACTTAAAATCCTAAGCTGGATTACGGCGGCAAACTTAGCAGTAGACTCCTGGTAGTTAGATTTATTGCTCAAAAGCAACAACCTATGAGCTTTATGGAATGGAATCATGTGAATGTTCTGTATGGATTACTGTGGAGGATATCATATGAAGATTAAGGTAACAATTATTCAGCACTGAAGCCTGTGTTAATTTCTACTCTGCCCATAAAAGTCAAGTTATTGAGCATAATTGTCCCTGGTTGATTAGTTACACTTGCCTTATTTGACTGACCGGCTTATTCCTGTTATTCCTTAACCAAATGGATTAAAAGATTCGCTATACCCATAACCCCTACCCAATCAGGCTTCTTACTCTGCCACATCCCCACCCTGACTAATCTATGACTAGCTCTAGATTTAAGGCAGCACACTTGTCACTTGCTCAACAGTCAGATTTAGAATGTTGGCTATTTCTTGAGGATTGAAGCCCCGTGCCGCTAAGGCCGGGACAGCTTCTAACTTACCTTCTAGTTTGCTGGTCTCTTTAGTTACCCGTTCCCATTCCAGATACGCTTGGCTCAATTGCACTGCCATCTCTGCTTCCTCCGGCTCTTGTTTCTGTTGTACTCTAACTTGCCAGTTCTTGACCAGTCTCAATACCTCAGAGCGCTCAGTTGAACTTTCTGGTAAGGCGAGCAATTCTTGTACTGCCCGACCCTGTACCTGTCCCTTACCTAATATCCGTAACCACAAGGTCTCTGGTATCACAGGCAATTGATGTACTGCCACCAACACGGTTCGGAATCCCTCACTCAGAAAATAGACTCCCTTTGGCCAATCTTCGCGCCCCACTGCGCCAAAGCGGTCCAGGAAGGTCTGGGATAGTGTGGGGGCTACCACCCAAACCAAGGGAATTTGTTCATCTGGTAGAGAAACCTTAGTGCGTCGTGCATCGCGCCGTTGTTTTCCTTCGTAAATAGCCAAGCGCATCAAACAAATACGGATATCCGCATCGGTGGGGGCATTACGGTAGGGTTCGATGATGCAGGGGGTTTGCGCCATACGTCCGAGTAGTCCCAGGGCAGAGGGGTCAGACCCAGCTGAAGGGATGAAGAGTAAATCAATTTCCCGGACTTCGCTGCTGACGGCGATATCAATGGTGGTGGTACCAAAGGGGTCAAGGAGTCCAGCGAGAAATTCTTTTGAGAATTGGTCATGTTTGGTACGGGTCATGAGGGGGATTTTAGCATTGAAGGACGTGTCGGCTTTGATGAGCAATCAAGAGCGTGCTCTGTAACTTGTTTTCCAGTAGTAGCTAGATTAAGACGAACCCTTACAGTACGTTTTCTCCTTTTCTAAACTGACTCCTGAAAGGGGTTGACCATATGTAAAATAAGTTAAATAATTAACATGTTTACATGTTGAGGAGTAAAAATGTTGACAATATCAATCATTGGCCAAAAAGGCGGCACAGGAAAAACTACTCTGGCACTAGGTCTTGCCGTCGCCGCTGTCCGTGATGGGCAAGATGTAGCCATCATCGACCTTGATCCCCAGGCGAATGCAGCCAACTGGAAAGATCGACGGGATGCTAACAACCCTGTTGTTGTCTCCGCCCAGGTGAGCCGCTTACGACCCACACTAGAAACCGTTCGGCAATATGGCGTTGACTTAGTGATCATCGACACGCCAGGACGTTCAGATAGTGCAGCTATTGAGGCGGCTCGCATAGCTGACTTGGTTATAATTCCAGTGCGAGCGCAAGTGTTCGATCTAGAAACTCTTGCTAGTGTGCGTGACTTGTTGCGTGTAGCAGGAGATCCTCTAACCTATATCTTGATTAACTGCGCTCATCCCCAAGCTAAAAAAGGTGCGGGTACTGCCAAAGCACTCATCGAATCTACGTTCGGTTTTAAAGTTCTTCCAATGCACCTATGTAGCCGGAGTAGTTTTGCTGAAGCCCCGACAACTGGCAAGACACCACAGGAAACCGAACCGAATGGCAAAGCCGCACAAGAATTACACGAGGTTTACATGTTTACATGTAAATTACTCAACATGCCAAATAATCAAAAAGTTAGTGAACAGGAGTTAGTAAGGGCTTAGAACAACGAAGCATCAATGCCAACCCGTGTTTGGCATGTTTACAAGTAAACTATTCAACATGTTGAGGAAACAACACCATGAGTAAGAATAATCTAGCTGAATTGCAGGAAGCTCTCAACGCTAAATCTGTACCACCACCACGAGTTACCAGCCCCATTGAGCAACAAGCCTCAACAGTGGCTTCCAATGGCACATACACAGCTCCTAGCCGTGCAGGGAAGGTCAATATTACAGCGTATCTTTCCCCAGATTACAAAAGTAATTTACGGCTTGTTCAGGCTCGTACTGGTCATACCCTGCAAACCCTCGTTGCTGAGGCTCTGAATGACTTGTTTCAGAAATATGATGTGCCTACCATTACCGGTGAGTAACCAAGGCTTGAGCAGTTGATTATGCAATATGTAAATATCAAGGGAAGAGCATGACTGACACTTTACTAAAGAAAAAAACGCGGCGCAGAAGCACAAAGCCTGTGCCCGAGGCAGCATTCGAGAATGTTCAGCTCAGTCTATTTCAGAACTTTCTTTCTAACAAAGACACGCAAGATGATTTTTCTAATGCTATCGACTTTTGGGATAGTGTGCCGCGCTACTCTGTATCTCGTCAGAAAATGAATGAATTGCGTGTTGTAGGTGGTTTTTTACCTATTCGAATAGTCGAATTTCATTATCGAGGGCAAATATACACCGCCGAAATCCGACCAGCACGCTTAGTCACCAAAGATGACAGCGGTAAGCCAACTGGGGCAATTGAATATT
>JBBRQP010000158.1:0-3574 GCA_038226175.1 Gloeobacterales cyanobacterium | reverse complement strand
TGGATGACCCACGGGCAGCGGATTATTCCCTTCTTTGCGTACCCGACCGATATCCGTAAAGTGATCTACACCACTAATGCCATTGAATCGGTAAATATGATCTTGCGCAAAGTACTGCGCAACCATCGGGCATTTCCCACCGATGAATCAGCGCTCAAAGTCATTTACTTGGCGATTCAGAACCTATCCAAGAAATGGACGATGCCGATCCGTGATTGGAAAGGAGCCTTGAATCGGTTTGCCATTGAGTTTGAAGGGAGGTTACCAATGTGAGATTTCCACACTGACACAATCTTCTTGACATACCCATTAAGGTAACAATTGTTCAGCACTGAAGCCTGTGTTAATTTCTACTCTGCCTGTAAAAGTCAAGTTACTGGTACTAAAACCAAACGAATTAAAAGATTCGCTATACCCATAACCCCTACCCAATCAGGCTTCTTACTCTGCCACATCCCCGCCCTGGCTAATCTATGACTAAAGCTCCAGACTTAAGGCAGTACATTCTCTACTTGCTCCACAGTCAAATTGAGAATATGGGCTATTTCTTGCAGATTAAAACCACGCGCCGCCAAGGCCGGGACAGCTTCTAGTTTGGCTTCTAATTTACCTTCTTCCTTGCCCTCTAACTTGCTGGTCTCTTTGGTTACCCGCTCCCATTCCAGATACGCTTGGCTCAGTTGCACTGCCATCTCTGCTTCCTCCGGCTCTTGTTTCTGTTGTACTCTAACTTGCCAGTTCTTGACTAGTCTTAACACCTGAGAGCGCTCAGCTGAACTTTCTGGTAAGGCGAGCAATTCTTGTACTGCTTGACCCTGTACCTGTCCTTTACCTAATATCCGTAACCACAAGGTCTCTGGTACCACAGGCAATTGATGCACAGCAACCAACACTGTCCGTAATCCCTCAATCAGAAAATAGACCCCTGCTGGCCAATCTTCACGCTCGACTGCGCCAAAGCGGTTCAGGAAGGTCTGGGATAGTGTGGGCGCTACCACCCAAACCAGGGGAATCTGTTCCTCTGATAGGGAAACTTTAGTGCGTCGTGCATCACGCCGTTGTCCTCCTTCATAAATAGCCAAGCGCATCAAACAAATACGGATATCCGCATCGGTCGGGGCATTACGGTAGGGTTCGATGATGCAGGGAGTTTGCGCCATCCGTCCGAGTAGTCCCAGACCCGAGGGGTCAGACCCAGCTGAAGGAATGAAGAGTAAATCAATTTCCCGGACTTCGCTGCTGACGGCGATATCAATGGTGATGGTGCCAAAGGGGTCAAGGAGTCCGGCGAGAAATTCCTTTGAGAATTGGTCATGTTTGGTACGGGTCATGAGGGGGATTTTACCGTTGAGAGTTGTATGGGTTTTCCTAAATACATATAATACTGTAATATCACAATGTAACATTGTTGAGAAAGCAATGAAAATCTTAGCAGTGATTAGCCAAAAGGGTGGGAGCGGCAAAAGTACAATCTCTGTGCATCTTGCCGCATATGCCCATCAAAAAGGCTTACATCCGGCAATGATTGATCTTGATCCGCAGGCTAGTAGCTACAAATGGAATAGCGGTAGAGAAGACGGGCACGAAAAAAGCCCTCGGCTTGAAGTAGTGCAAGGTACCGCTGCAAAACTGCCGAGCTTACTGGACTTAGCACAGCGAAATAAAATTGAGCTGGTGATTATCGATACGGCTCCTCATTCCGATAGCGCTGCTGCTATCGTTGCCCAACTTGCCGATTTCATAGTCATTCCATGCCGACCTGCTCGGTTTGACCTCGACGCCATTAGTTCTACTATTCAAATCGTCAAAGCCGCTAACAAACAGGCAGCAGTAATTTTGAACGCCGCCCCTCGTGGTCATTTAGCTGAGGAAGCCCGAGCTGCACTAGAAGCACAGAATATCAAGGTGTTGCCAACTGTCTTGCAGCAACGCGCGGCCTATGCCCATGCAGTCATTGATGGGAGGGCAGTCCATGAGTATGAGCCAAAAGGGAAGGCAGCGTATGAAATCTCTATGTTGTATAGTGATATAACAAAGTTACTATATAACAAGAAGAAAAAAGCATGAGTAAGAAGCGATCACCATTAGGTTTTGCAGCGCAGGCTGAGCAGCAGCAAGCAGGGGAACCTATCAAGACTACGGTTGTTGCCACTCGTGAAGGCAAGGCAGCGCTGCCGTTTTGGGTTCCTGTATCGGCTCGGCAGCAACTTCGTATACTTGCTGCCGAGCATGACACGACTATGCAAGCCTTGCTCGCAGAGGCACTAAATGATCTATTTGTGAAGCATAACAAGCCACCCATAGCATAAGGTGCTCCATGAGCGACTTTAAACCCAAGGAAAAAAGCCTGCAAGAAATCGCCGCGAAAGTGGAGCGAATGAAGGCGGTAGCTGCGGAACGGGAAGCAAAGCAGGTAATACAGCTTCCTCTGTGGCCCGAGCCGAAGCGAGGCACCCCGAACAGCTTTCTCCGCTCGGCTCTCTTCTCAGCTATTCAAAGTCAGAATCGACAATGGCTCAAGGGTGAAACTCTCGCTAGTCAAGAGGGAATTACAGTCAAATACACTGGTCAGCAATTAAACCAGGAAGACCTGACACTATGGGAAACCTTGGTTCACATGGCGCGGCAAACTCCGTTAGGGGATACGTGCGAATTTACAGCTCATGGCATCCTTAAAACTTTAGGACTCAATACCGGAGGCGACGAGCATGAAAGGCTACACGAAGCCTTTATTCGCTTGGCTGGTGGGGTTGTTGAACTTGAGCATGGCGGCGGCAAATTCTTTGGCACTCTGATCGATTGGGGTATTGAAGAGAAAGTCAGCCACCGCTACAGGATTCAACTCAACCGACAACTTACGAAGCTATATCAGGAAGGGCTATGGACTTATGTTGATTGGAAAGAACGTAAGCAGCTCCGCCGCCATCCACTCGCACTGGCCTTGCACGGGCTTTATAGCAGCCATCGACAGCCGTACCCAATGAAGGTTGACACTCTATATAAACTTACAGGCAGCCGTAATAAGAGCATGAGAGGTTTTAAACAACAGCTCACCCTAGCCCTGAACAAGCTGGTCTCGGTTGGCCTATTAAACGATTACAGCATTGAAGGTGAGACGGTTGCGGTGACAAAGCGATCACCGAATAAAGATGGCATCAAATATTTGCCCGGTGATGTTGTCGAATAGTCGAATGGAAGAAGCTGTGACCGTAATGTTGCAAAAAAAGCACGGGGTTCGGCATACAGAGGCACGGGGTTCGGCATACAGAGGCACGGGGTTCGGCATACAGGTAACGGGGTTCGGCATACGCAACTAACGGGGTTCGGCATACGCAACTAACGGGGTTCGGCATACATTTCCCCCATGTGGAAAACTCCTAGAACCCATACGCAGCAGCAGGTTCAGGAGTTAGGAAATTTTTGCCTAATCTTCTTCTAATCTTCTTCTAATCTTTTAAGAATAAAGAAGCTTAAAGAAGGAGAAAAAAAGACAAAAAAAAAGCCACGCAAAAATGAAATTTACAGCTAAATTGCGGCATCATAGAGCCATTCATCAAGCTAGAAGCTCATCGGG
>JBBRQP010000157.1:0-3632 GCA_038226175.1 Gloeobacterales cyanobacterium | reverse complement strand
GGCGCATCTTGAAGAGTATAGAGCTTAACACCAGTTCCGGAGAGGCAGCCATTGAATACCGATAACTGGTAGTTGGGCGATACTCCTGATAAAGGCGCAGGATTGCTATACATAGTTTGACTCGTAGTGCCAAAACAGGTATTAATTCCTTGCCAAACTCCCGTACCATAATTAGCCTGGGCTAGATTTTTGGCACAGGTAGTCGTATTACCAGGCAAAAAGCCGAGAGTATAACTAACCGAAGTATCAGCAAGACCGCCACAATAAGGGGAATTAGGGTCAGTCAAGCTCGCAAATTCAAGGATTGATATGGGTGGGGTATTAGGACTACAGGGTGTAAATTTGATGGTTCCCTCAATTGGGGCTATAGCCGTAACCCGGTTGGATAATTCACAACCTAGACGATGGGTAAAGACAGCGCCGTTGGAATGACCCATGGCATAGATACGTTTTTGGTCAATGGCATAGTTACTGGCAACTAAATCAAGAATGGTAGTGATGTAGTTGACATCATCACTCCCTGCGATATTGGCATCACCCGAACAAGCTGTGATGTTGACTTTATTAATCCCTTGAGCGGTGCCGCTACCATCATCACAGTTACCAGCATTCCAATAGCCACCGGCACTGCTGGTATAGCCTTGGGGATAAACAGTTATAAAGGTGGGCTGATTGGCATTTGCCAATTGGTCAGCATAATCAGATAAATTGATTTGTTTAGTACTGATCTGCTGGGCATCCCCTGTGCCTCCATGTAGAAAGAGGATTACAGGGTAAGCTGTTTGAGCATTGTAGTTAGGAGGGGTATGGACAATATAGTAACGCGGTAAGCCAGGAAGTCCCAAGGTCATCATGTCTTGAGGGCTAAAAAAATAATTGGTATTGGTGCCTTTAGGTGCAGGAGCGGCTAGAGCTTGATTAGTCAGGGCAAGGCAGAACAGCAAAAAGGCGTATAAGAGTTTTATGGTAGAGTTCATGCGTCTTGCCTGAACTACCCCCCAACCTATGGTCAAAATACATAAACTCAAGTCCCCAACTCTGAGCTGATGTGTCCAGCCCAGTCCTTTATAAACTTTCATTTTTTCACCCCAATGCTTGTAGGAGTGAGACGCCACATTTTTGAAATCGTTCATATACACGCTAGGAATTATAAATACATCTCTCCTGAGATAGAGATGACGTAGGATATTGAGGCAAAAAAGTAATTTTTGCCAACCCAGACGCGAAATGATTGAATAAACCTCCTAAGCGTGGAAAAAATCACTGTGGTGATGTGCCCTTTGGCTTTCGGTACAGCGCAAGGCACTTTCAATGGTTAAGATGCTCACTGATGAGATAGCCAAACAGAATAAATGACTTCAAAATTCTTTGTACTTAAGCCGGAATGAGAGTCTTATTAAATAATTACCTAAGGATTGATAAATATGATTTTGCGGAAGTATTGGGAAGCAAAACCTGAAGACTAATTACCAGAGTTGAGGTAGGTATCAAGCCCTTCTTTTCTCAGATGCTCCCCCTTCCGTCCCCGCTGGGGAAACAGATTTTGGGCAAATGATGCAATTCACAAACTTTACTATCTTCATGGATATGGGAATACCTATATCCAACCTCATTGTTGTAACGCTATCTGGGAGAAGGTTCTAGCTTTAGCGTACAATTTTCCGTTTCGTGAGTAGACCCCATGATGAGCGTTAAATTTTAAATATTGAGTACCTGAAATTCTAGATACTTGAATTTTTAAATACAGCTGCTTCTATGCTTGAGTGTGAGAAATATTGAATACTTGAAATTCTAGGTATTTGAAATGGTAAGGTTTTGAAAGTGTAAGGCGTGCCATGATACTAACAATTGCAAGCTTTAAAGGGGGAGTGGGTAAGACCACGACCGCTGTTCACTTAGCAGCTTATCTGCAACAGCAAGCTCCGGCATTGCTTATCGACGGTGATCCTAACCGCTCGGCAACCGCATGGAGTAAGCGGGGTTCCTTACCCTTCCAAGTGATAGATGAGCGGCAAGCAGCTCGGTATGCCCGTGACTATCAAAACATCGTTATTGATACCCAAGCCCGTCCCACGCAGGAGGATCTCAAAGCTTTAGCCGATGGCTGTGATCTCCTCATTTTGCCTACCAGCCCGGATGCCTTGGCTCTCGACGCACTGATGCTTACCATCGACGCTTTGCAAACCTTAGGCACTGACCGTTACCGGGTACTGTTGGCTCTCGTTCCCCATCGGCCTAACCGTGATGGTGAAGAGGCACAGACTATGTTCAAAAATTCGAGTGTTCCGGTTTTTAATGGGTTGATACGGCGCTGGGCTTCATTTCAAAAAGCAGCGCTGCTGGGAATACCTATTTATAGTGTTGAAGACCCAAATTCAAAAAAAGCTTGGAAAGAATACGAAACCATAGGAGCTGAGATTTTCCATCCCCAGGAGGTGTAAGTATGGCAAGCAAGTTTCAAGAACTTTTTGATCTTCGGGGTAAAAGTTCTTCTCCCCCACCAGAAGAAGAAGTGTTGTCAGTAGAGGCTACTCCCCTCCCCTCCGTAAGATCTGTTGGTCGACCCAGAGGTAAAAGAAGTAATCCAGACTTTGAACAGGTCACAGCTCACATACGTCGGGAAACCCACCGTAGAGTCAAATTAGCTCTACTGGAGGATGATCAAGGCCAAGAGTTCAGTGAACTTGTGGAGGGGTTACTTAATACTTGGTTAAAATCACGTACTTGAGGTTTTGAATATTCAAAATCTCAAAATGGCAGAAAATGAGTATTTTGGCGCAAAGCTCAATTATTTTTTCAGTTTCGTGGGCGTATCCCATAATGGGCATTAAATTTTAAATATTGAGTACTTGGAATTTTAGGTATTTGAAATGGTAAGGTTTTGAAAGTATAAGTGGAGCCATGATACTTACAATTGTGAGCTTTAAAGGGTTATAGCTGTTTCTTCGGCACGGTGATACGCACAAAAACAGGAAATAGGCTGAAGTCTTCTCCCAGCTTGCTTTGTGATCACCCAGAGCAGACCTCTAGCAAGGCTTGCGTCCTAATCATCGTACATTTCTGTTCCATGACGACTGGGCTACGCTTGCTCACAGTAGAGTAAAGCCACAAACCTTAGATAGTTAGCAAGCCAGCCTCATTTGAACCTAAACATATCTATCTTGCGTCCCAGACAACAGCTAGCCGTGCATAGGACAAATTTCTTGTCTAATCAACTTCAGTGCTCTGTTCTGAGTATGCTTCTTGTGCTGGGCATGGTCGCTCCTGCTTTTGGAGCAAACACCACAGCCGATCCAAAAATTCTGCACTATATCAATCGTCTTAGTTTCGGGCCAACCCCTGGTCAAGTGGAACGGGTACAGGCCATGGGCGTTGAGCGCTATATCCAAGAGCAACTTTCTCCAGAATCTATTCCTCAGCCGCTATCGCTGATCCAAAAGCTAGCAGGTTTTCAAACGCTCAATCAGACCCCCAGCCAACTTTTTGAGGAGTTTGGCTCGACTAAGCAATCGAAACAGATCCTCCTCGATCAGATGGGCGAAAAGCAGAATTTCCAAACTACTTTGACCGATATTGCAAAGCCTCAAATTACGGACGAACAAAAAGCAGCGATTCAAGCCCAAAGCCGCCGT
>JBBRQP010000156.1:0-3714 GCA_038226175.1 Gloeobacterales cyanobacterium | reverse complement strand
GTTGCCTTGAGCAAGCAGAAAAATGTCGCTAGGAGATGATATGGTAATATAGTGCTGAGATAGAAATCTAGACCCCAATTCAAGGCAGAGTCTCGCTTAACTTAGACCCATTTTTGTCCCAACAACCGGATCCACCATAGTCAACACGCCAATATTCGTGGGTGATGATGTTCCGCATGCCCCGTATGTATGACCACGGAATTTCTTGATGTAACTTCGTGTAATCAGGTGCAGCTTGATGTAAAGCGTTCGCTGCCTCGCCGATGATTTCGATATTGCGCACGACCGCATCCTGAGTACGTGCGTCTTCCCTAAATGCCGTCAAGTCCATACCCCGAGCATAGCCAATTGCTCGGTTAGTGGCTTCGATGATATTTGCGAGATAATCGCTGACCCGTTCCGGGTGCTTCATAACGGCTGTGCTTCTCGCAAGACCTGCTCTCGAAACTTTGGAGACAGGGCATTTGGGGTAAGAACATCGACTTTTATGCCAAGCAACGCCTCAGCATCCACCTTTACACCCGCGAGACGCAACAACGTCGTTGATTCCGAAGGATCAACCAGCAAATCAAGGTCGCTGCCATCTTGGTCTGTGCCGTGCAGCGTCGAGCCAAATACACGCGGTCGCAGCAATCCATGACGGCTAACAACTTGCCGCAACGCTTCCCGATGGGTTGCAAGTGCTTCAGAGGGTTTCATAATATCCCTTAGTATATGACGGTCTTTCATTCAAAGGTTGCGTGTAGTAGTTCGACTACACGGCCAATGGCTCAAATTTGTGATGTGTTACCTCCAACTCCTAATGGCAATTGCCGTTGGCAGAATCAATCACAATTTTGTCGTGGTATGTAGCAGCAACACAGATCGGCTACCTATGTTTCTGGCACTCATCAAGACGTTTATCATGTGCGTCAAGTCATCAATGGTTTAGACAAAGCCAGTTTAATAGTCAGTTACGTCCAGAATTATTTATTGGCAACTAGCTCTACTGCCTGTGGTACATGTTAATGATGAGATATGCCTAGTTCAGGAGCAAAACGATGCCAAGAAAAAAACAACTGTTAATAATGATTCTTATGCTACTAAGTTTGAACGTTGTTACTCAGGCTAAGCCCAATCCGGCTTTTAAGAGCATAGTTTCTACGCTACAGTCCAAGACTAAAGTACCAGTTTTACTCCCTAGTTTCATACCGCAGACCGGACCAGGAACTCCTGTCTACATTGAGACAATAGCTCATAGGAGCTATTACGAGATTCATCTAGCTTATGCGCAAGATTATCAGCAAAGTACGGCTTGTAACCTAGGCAATATTAAAGGAGAGCTAACCTCAGGTGTAATAATTGCACCCGATGAAAGAGAGCTACCGCCGCAGATAATTACCCTCAAAAGCGGTACAAAAGCCTATTTTTTTGATGCCACCTGTGGAGCGAGTTGTTCAAACTCCGATTTGATTTGGGATCAGGGGGGATATCGTTACACGGTTTCCATTAAAGCTGCCAAACTTAAAAGCCTAGTGGATATGGCAAATTCGATGAAGAAACTTCGATAAGCAATACCTTTACTGATTCATAACAGGTACTGCTGCGTGACCCTGTCAATATTACGGTGGCTCTTTACCTAAAGAGTTAGACTAATAGAAACAAAATTATTCACTCATAACTGAAAGAAAGACTAATGCTAAAAAACACGATGCCCGATCAAAGTTTCACGCCCCTAGCAGACTGGTTTACCCTTCTGGCTCAGTCCCTTAAATTGCTGGCCAACCCGCTGGAGCCGATGCGCATCCAAGACATACTCAAAACTCATTTGGGGGCGCGTGTAGCGCGGATGCTAAAACACATCAGCGATCCAAGTGATACTGCTCTTTGGTTAAATTACGTTCTACGCACAGACGTTCTAATTCGTTTGTGGGACAATAAAGACCAACCCGTGATCATAGCCTGTCATCTGAGCAGCAATATTTACAATGCCGAGAAGAATTTATCTTTGATCACTACGCCACACTTCCAGGCAGCGCGTCACGCTCTAGGCATTACTCACCACTGGATTTTACTCTTGCCGAACTTCCCTATGTTGACCCTCAAACCATCTGACTTGCTAGATGATCTCTATGAGCAACTAGAGCAAGCGTCAGAATATGCCATCATCCAGCTTTAACTAAACTTTTTGGGATAGACTTCAAATTCAGAACGTGTACGACAGACATCAAACTCAAAAAAGAAATTGGCTTGTCCCAAAATTAAGGGTACATCTGGTGCATTAAGGGCAGATATGGCATTCGGTCAACTTGCGTTTAGATCCTTGAGAAAGCCCCCCCGCCCCATAAATGGGGAGCTAAAACCAGCTAATACTTGGCTTGGATACCTGAAAAGAAAGAGAGTTAACGCTCTATTTCTGAAAGTGTAACTTTCCCTAAGCGTGCCTTGGCTCCCCATTTATGGGGCGGGGGGGCTGACTATGATGGACTTGATCAGCTTACCTCCCATATTCCTCTATGCCAAAGCAGTATAATTGTGAATCCGAGATAAATTTTATGTAAACGCTCTAGTCAAGTACAGCAAACCTTGGTAAGTTAGATGGCATGAAACATATAAATTGCGGTCACAGCTTGCAACAAGCGCGCTTCTCAGTACTCAGCCAAAACCTCATAATCATTTACCAGAGCTAAGTCCAGCACTTTTAGCCCCATGCCTATTTCGTCAAGCGCACCAAAAAGCACATCCATCCCTCAACTCTCACTTATAGTCAAAAGAAGTTCCTCATCTGGTACTGGTCATGTCCGAGGAAAATCAAAAGTACTATCGCCGCAAACTTTTTGCCCTGTTGCACGATCCGCCACTCAAAGCCCTCTATCAATACAAAAATGGCATGGGGCCGTGGAATCAGATAGATTGTCTTTATCTTCATCAAAACGAGCTACTAAATTGGTGGAATCCCGATGCAGGAAAGCAAGCGGACTTTATAGCATCTGGCTCTGACCGCGCATCAATTATCAAAGGCATTTATGCTGATGCTCGTTATGAAAATGGTCAGACTCAAGTTGAAATCAGCCACCCAATCAGTGGACAAAAACGTACAGTAAAAATCTGGGATCAGTTAACCGAACAACAGATTGCCACTATTGAAGACCGAGTACTTCCGTATGAAGCTATTCGTAAGGAAAAAGACGCAAAAAAAGCATTCTGGTGGTTCTGGCGACTTTATCCACAAGAAATTGCTAGAGAAACTGGCATCGAAGAAACCTCAGCTTTACTTCTGCCTGCTGATACCCGTATTCCTGACTGCCCAGTTCATACTCACAACAGCATCGTCTCAGCTCTAGCTGGTACTCTCTATCCACAAACCTGGCAATTTGGCAAACAGACGCATCCTTATTTACTAATTTTCACCTTCTCGCCCATCCAAGAATTCGTCAAATCCTCCCGCAAATTACTCGACTTTTGGGGCGGTTCCTATATGCTGCACTATCTCAGCGCCTCTCTGTGCTGGCATGTCGCCAAAAAATATGGCCCTGATGCCGTGATTACACCCTCACTTTGGGATCAAGAGATTATTGATGCATTTATTCGTCAAGTATGGTGGATCCGGTTGTTGGGACAAAAATGGGTCTAAGTTAAGCGAGACTCTGCCTTGAATTGGGGTCTAGATTTCTATCTCAGCACTATATTACCATATCATCTCCTAGCGACATTTTTCTGCTTGCTCAAGGCAAC
>JBBRQP010000155.1:0-3729 GCA_038226175.1 Gloeobacterales cyanobacterium | reverse complement strand
TCAAGGAAACAACGGGGTGCAACAATGGTATCAAGTGCTAGGTAACACGAAAGATAATGAAACCTGTAAAGCCATTGAGCTGGATGGTTTAGGAAATTTGTATGCGGCCTGTTATACTAACAACCTCACGGGTAAGGATAATCTACTGGCTAAATACACAACTTCAGGTTATTTACAGTTAATCCAAGTTTATGGGACGAGTGGTTCTGATGTTTCTAAGGGACTTGGTATTGATGAATTAGGTAATATTTATACGGCAGGTTATGCGATTGCCACTAGCTCGCGGGATTATTCAGGACATACCTATAAATTTATTGCACCTTAAAAAGTACCATTAGTTATTGATCCCCCTCGCTCTTAAGAGAGCTATCCATTACCCAAAAATTCTGAAGGTTAGGATAGGCTTAAAATACCTGTGCAGAGGGTGGGATGGCAGTGTCTTGTAGGATTCTGGTCTGCTTCATAAACCCGTTGTACAGCGGTGGATAATCTTGCTACTTTGCACAATTTCTGTGTAATACAGAAATACGGGAAACTCACCATCAGGATTCAGAAGATTTTTAGGATTATAGGTATAGTACTCAGGATCTGAGCGTACCGCTGGTACGGAGCTGCTAACTTGTCTGGTAAGGGTTGGGTTGCTGCTGCTATCCGGTGTGACATTAGAGAAAAAGAGGTCTGCATAGCCCTTGGCTCCCGAAGAGATATTATCAGCACGCAGATAAAAAATATAACTTTGCCCTTTATAAACAAAGGGTTCGGGACTATCCATATAAGGGCGTGTGTTTGGAGGTTGAATCGTTGTCAGCGGATCAAAGCTACCTTGAGTTGGGTTTTTAGTCGTGCTACTGCTGCGCCAGATCTGAATTTTTGTATCATCAACTATGGCCATAAGTAATAAATCACCATTATATTCAGGTGCTGACCACATAAAAGTACTGGCTTTATTAGTAGCATCAAAGGTCAACTGGGTTGGTAGCCCGGTATTTATATCAAGATAGAATATTTGCTGATACCCATTAACCAGCACTGAGTAAACAATGCCGTTTGTAATCGCTCCAATGACCCAACGAGCTGAATCTGCAGGAGATATGGGTAATGGATTGATAAGAGACTTCAGATAAGTAGGACGTATGGTAGTCCCAGATATATTAAAGTTATTTAGCACAAGTAACTTTGAATTGAGATCATTACGAGAAATAACTTGACCATTAGTATCAGTAGAATTTTTAGACCCGGTTGGGGAATAGAAAGAATTGGTGGAAGGTAATGTTCCAGTCACCCATGTACCCTGACCGTTGAGGTAAGCACGATTCACCACTGATTTGAGCGGCTGGGCAGAGGTTTGTTTGGAATAAACGATTTGGGCTTCAGGTAATCCCCAGACCCATTCTGGCCCATTTTTCGTTATGCTAGCTGGCAACAAACCTTGATCTACTAGAACACCCATGCCATTAGACGGAATAAATACACCCGTGTTTGGATCAACATCGGCGACCCACAGTATGGTGCTTCGGTCATCCTGCCAAGCAAGATGACCCCCCTGAATATCAAATTCCATATCTTTCATAAATCCATTGGTATCTGAGGCAGGAATATCATTGGGAATAAAATCTTCAGCATCTACAGGTATGAGAATGAGGTTTAATACGATCCCTAACAACAACCAATATTTTGGACTAAAGAAAAAATATTTTGCACATTTGAAGCTGAAAAGTGACATTATTTTGTTTTCTCCCAAGATGAATTTGATTAGAAGAAAGTACCATAATACTCATCTAAATATTTACCAAAATGTTATTTTATTTCTTGATTGTGGTTTTAGGTATATTCAAATACATATTCTTTTGAAGTTCGGTCAAATTAGACTCTTGAGAATTTTTCGACTTCAGTAATACATTGACGTGCTCTGCATACCTTGACAGAGTGCGTTTGGTCTGCCTTCGCGAGTAAGCAAAATAATGATATATCAGTCCTTCTCCCAGTTTTTATGTAGTCCACACACGTAACGTAATCTTTTAAGGGTGTCCACAGAAAATGCTTACCGTACTTTACCGGTTCCATTGCTCCATATACCCTACGCCATTTCCCTCTTAGGAGCGATGTATTTATAATTTGCAAGGTGTATGAACTATCTCAAATATGCGGCGTCTCACCCTACAAGCATTGGGGTGAAAAAATGGGAGTTATCAAAGGACTTGGCTGGATACGTCAGCTCAAAATTGGGGGATTTGGTTTGTGTGGTTTGACCCTAGGTTTGAGGGTAGTTCAGTCAGGACGCATCTTACCATGAAATTCTTATACGCCTTTTTGTTGTTCTGCCTTACCTTGACTAATCAAGTTCTAGCCGCTCCTCTTCCAACTGGTACAGACACGCTCTATCAGTACACCCAATCTCAAATGGACGCTTTAGGTTTACCTGGGACACCACGTTATTATGTTGTGCATACGCCGCTTAACTATAATCCCACGAAGATTTATCCTCTAATCCTGTTCCTTCATGCAGGAACAAGTAACGCCTTAAGCGTAAGCACTAAACAGGTTAACTTATCTCAATACGCCGATCAGTTAGCTACTGACAACAAAAAAACTTTTATCACCGCTTATCCTCAAGGCTATACAAGTTCTGCTGGGGGCTACTGGAACAGTGATAACTGTGACGATGGCACAGACAAAGGCATCAATTATACCAAAATAAAAGCCTGTACAGGCGATGCCTATGAGGCGGGCAGTGATGATATTCTATATCTCAATCAGGTGCTTAATGACATCATCAATACCTACCCTATCGACCAAACCCGTGTTTATGCGATGGGACATAGTAACGGCGCAGGTATGACCCATCGGTTAGCCTGTGATATGCCTAATCGTATTGCTGCTATTGCTCCTATCGAAGGCACGACCAAAACGGCTGCCTGTAGTGCTCTCATCCCTGTTGTGCAATTCCAGAGCTTGACCGATCCTAACTCGGTTTACTGTGGTGGCTGGGCAGACACCTCCGTCAGCTACAATGTCGGCGTAGTGCCGAACATGAATAGTACTTGTGCGAGCAATCCTAGTCAGATTGTGACCACGGGAGGAGTATGGCAGATGAATAATAAGTGCACTAACCAAGTTAAGCAATCGACCATCGCGAATCCCTCACCCACACTTTCTGGTGTAAGTCCTGTTTATCAAATCACCGAGTACACCAACTGTACAGGGGCGGTAAAGCTCTATACTCTCGTCGATGCACCTCATACTTGGCTTTACACTAACAACACTCTGGTTGTAGACTGGCGTGTTGCTGCATGGGAGTTTTTCCAGGGAAAACACAAATAGAGAGTTATGGACTAGATGCGCATTTAAACAAAAAGTTACGGTTTTAAAATAAGGGGGTATAACCGTTTGTCCGGCACGGTGACACGCACAAAATAGGGAATAGGCTATGACCCTAGCACTAGGATTACTTGGTTAGCTCTCAAGATCCAAGCGTACTATTCCGGTTTCTGTGGTTCTGCTGAGCGTAGCGTCAGACAATCCCGAAGTAACCTGCTCACCATATAGGAAAAAGAAATATGAAATTTACCCAAGCTTCAGGGCTCCTTTTTAGCTAAAACAGCAGAAGCCTCACGCCATAATCTCTGATTTGGCGTGAGATGAAGGCGAGGGAGGATACCGACGACAAAACGAACTGTTAATCTTGCGGTGTGTCTTGGTCTTCGATGTACTTCTTAAGCGTTGAGACTG
>JBBRQP010000154.1:0-3988 GCA_038226175.1 Gloeobacterales cyanobacterium | reverse complement strand
GTGCTCAGCAACTTTGGCGATCTTTTAATAAAACAGAAGTAGCCTGAGTTAGCCATTGTGTTTTTCAAACAGTGCGTCAATGTGCAGCGAAGGAACTGGCAAAGGGATACGTTCCTTCTGAAAAAAGCGGTAAATCATGAGCGTCCAGAAATCAATTTTTCCTGCTCCGCATAACCATAGGGCTAAGAGGCACGTTTGGGTTGGAGTTTGAGCAGAATTTGATAGGTCAGCGGCACCCAATTGGGGATAACGGCAGCACGAGTCAGGGGTAAACAGGACGAAGACCCAGAGCAACGAAACGGTGCAAACGATTTGCCAGATGATGTAGATTTCTAAGCCAACTTTATATAAATACTTGTATAAATCAGTTTTTAGTCATGATTAAGGCAGGTCTGGGTCAAGCCCGAGAGCACGTAGCCGGGCGCGTAAACTATCGGCTATACGTTCTGCTTCTTGACGTGCTACAGCCTCTTGATTAGCTCGTTGCTCCGCTTCAATGCGAGTTTGTAGTTCTTGCTCTGCTTGGTGCTGTGCTTCATCCAGGCGTTGCTCAGATTCATCCAAACGCTGTTCAGCTTCATCCAGGGTAAGTAATTTCTTGCCCGTATCGAGGCGATAAAAGCTGATAATGCTGCCCTTTTTTAGTTGTTCAATGACTAGACGCAAATTTAATACCGTCGAGCAAGAATCCGTGATGGGGATATACTTTCCGTTCTCTAAACGATAGCCAATCAGTTGTTTTTTTATCCATTCACCTAGGGGATCAAAGAGCCAATATTCTAGGACACCCAATTTCTCATAGGTATCTTTTTTCTCTTTTTGGTCAATATCCCGTGTACCTTCAGAAGTCATCTCAAAAACAACACTGGGAACTTGACCCTCTTCCCAAGTCTTATAGCGTGCCCGGAACCCCATCACATCCCGACTTGGCACATGAGGAATGACCATGACATCAGGAGCGACCCGAGTAGACTTACCTTCTTCATAGAAAAGAAATTGATTGGCTAAAACAGTGCCTTCACGTTCTGGAGGAATGTCTTGTTCTTGAGCCAAGGTTTTAATGTACACCCGTAAAACTTCTAAGGTGGTGATAATAGCCCACAAATGCACTTCCGTCTCAGCCACAGGTTCCCCGTCACCAGTCGGATAAAGGACTCGTTCTTCTAATTGTTGCATCGGTGGCACCTCGTGCAAGTGTTTTAATGATAGCCCAAGGCGACATGGTACGAAAACCGTCAAAAAGTAGCAAAGACGGTCAAAGAAGTAAGTACTTTGGTCAATCAGGTCGCCCAAAGTCTGGATTTAAGCCTAGGGTCAGTGATTGGTTATCTGTCAGAGACAGTTGGTCATGTGCAAATAACGGGAGAGGCATGGCTAGAGCCACTGTACGATGATGCCTTGATCCTGCTGGTGCATGATTGGGAACCCAGACAATAAAGGATTGAGCAGTAAGTCAGATATGCCTGAGGTGAAGTGCGTTTACCGTGCCATTGTTACCCAACAGCAGGTAGCATAAGGTCACTGTCCACTAAGTTGGGGCAAGGTCACAAACCGAAGAATTAAAGGAGAAGCTGGCAGGATATTCTGGTACGAAGATACGCTTGATGACTTCGATTTGGAGTAATTAAAGAGCAAAAAGAATAAAGGACGCATCGGTATGCCCTTTGTCGTAATATACAAAACAAAAACCATCCTCTAGACCCGTCAAGCCGCTCGGAACTAATCACCCCTTTCTCCTCATGGATCAAACAGAAAACCAATTCCTCAAAGATTTAGATAAACGGCTCTGGACGGCGGCCGATAAGCTCCGTTCTAATCTGGATGCAGCGGTCTATAAACACGTTGTGCTGGGTCTTATCTTTTTGAAGTATATCTCCGATGCTTTTGATGAGCGCCGCCAAGAGTTGGAGGGACAATTCCATGACCCGGAGCATGAATATTATTTGGGGGATGATGATGAGCTAATCGCTGGGGAATTGGAGACCCGCGACTATTACACAGAGAAAAATGTCTTTTGGGTACCTGCCCTGGCGCGATGGGAAACACTCAAAAATAATGCTGTGGTGCCGATTGGTACCCAAATATCGGTCAAAAACGGAAAAACTCAGACTTACGAGATGAAAGGGGTGGGTCGTCTTTTAGATGACGCGCTGGAGGCCATTGAGCGAGATAATCCTAAGCTCAAGGGAGTCTTAACGAAGGATTATGCTCGTCTTCAGGTAAATTCGACAACGTTAATTGGGCTAATTAACGAAGTGGTGGGTCAGGTTCCATTTACCCATGAATCCCTTGGTGCTAAGGACATTTTGGGTCATGTGTACGAATATTTCCTGGGAGAATTTGCCAGTGCAGAGGGTAAAAAGGGTGGACAGTATTACACCCCCAAGGCGATTGTTTCTCTGATTGTAGAAATGCTGCAACCTTACCAAGGACGGGTGTATGACCCCTGCTGTGGTTAGGGGGGCTTTTTTGTGCAGTCGGAGCGGTTTATTGAGCAACACGCCGATCAGCGCCGATACCGAGCCGATGAGCAGAAGCGCAAAATCTCGATTTATGGTCAGGAGTCCAACCCCACCACATGGCGATTGGCAGTGATGAATTTGGCGATCCGGGGCATTGACTATGACATGGGTAAAGAACCTGCGGACACCTTTAGTCGGGATTTGCACCCAGACCTGCGGGCGGATTTCATCATCGCGAATCCTCCGTTCAATATGGATGAGTGGGGCGGGGTTGCACTAAAGGATGACTCGCGGTGGAAGTATGGTATTCCCCCAGGACGGAATGCAAACTTTGCTTGGATGCAGCATATGATTCACCATTTGGCTCCTAATGGGACGATGGGGTTATTACTGTCCAATGGGGCAATGAGTTCCAATACCAATAATGAGGGGGAGATTCGCCGGACGATTATTAAGGCAGATTTGATTGAGTGCATGGTGGCATTACCAGGACAACTTTTTACCAATACGCAAATCCCGGCTTGTATTTGGTTTCTGACGCGGAGTAAGGCGGCGCGGAGTGGTTGGCGTGACCGTGAAGGGGAGATTTTATTTATTGATGCCCGGAATGTGGGCTATATGAAAGACCGGGTATTACGGGATTTCTCGACGGATGATATCCGGCGGATTGCGGGGGTATTTGATGCCTGGAAGCGGGGTGTGGGTTATCAGGATGAGGCTGGTTTTTGTAAGAATGCCACGCTGGAAGAAGTCGCGGGTAATGATTATGTGCTGACTCCGGGGCGGTATGTGGGGGCGGTGGAGCAAGTGGCGGATGGAGAGCCGTTTGAGGAGAAGATGGCGCGGTTGACGGGGGTGTTGGATGAGCAGTTTAAGGAAAGTGCGCGGTTAGAGGGGGTGATTCGGGAGAATTTGCGGGGGTTGGGCTTTTATGGTTAGTCGGCAAATAATGCAACAAGCTGTTGCACAATTGGGTCGTAATTGTCCAACAGGCTGCTGGACAATTAACCTTTTGGAGAATGCGCTGGTGATGCTATTTTCTGCAAATAATAGCTTATTAAAGGAAAGACCAAAATCCTTTAATAAGGGATCTGGTTCATGCAAAGAGGGAACACGGGACGTTACGAAATAACCAGTATCGGGGGCGAACAAGTCCGGGCGTTTATCCCGCACCCATTGCCACCGGAACCGCCTGTGGATCTCTCCAACGTGCATCAACGCCTACTTGAGCGGGCGACCCTAGCTCTCGGACGACTGGACAGCATCACGCTCTTGTTGCCAGACCCCAATATTTTCCTATATGCCTATGTTCGCCGTGAAGCAGTGCTTTCTTCGCAAATTGAAGGGACGCAATCTTCCTTTGCGGATCTACTTCTTTATGAGTTATACACTTTCCGCTTATAGAATAAGGTGTGGTAAAGAACCTTAGTCTTGTGAACCACCTGAGTGTGGAAGAATTAGAAAAGCGCTACCGCCAAGCAACGGACGGGGTGGAACGCACCCACCTGCAAATTATTTGGTTACTC
>JBBRQP010000153.1:0-4087 GCA_038226175.1 Gloeobacterales cyanobacterium | reverse complement strand
CCTCTCCGGATACACTGCTACCCTTATCTCGTTATTTGGATAGCGGGTGATTTTTGCCTTCAACCTAGGGTTACGTCGGAGAGTCGCTCAACCAGTTGAAAAGTGACATGAATGTACATATCGCAGAGATCGCCTCTCCATACCATTGACGTCCGTTCGGTCTTGAGGACTTCGGTGTACGCCCAACGACGTAATTCGGATGGGAATTTCGCGTCGTTGCACTCAAAACAGATGAAATCGCCGACCTGGATACCCCGCTTTTTCAAGAACGGCGCACTCGTGTAATCTCCTGCCTTGATATCTACAAGATTGCGTAGTTCGCACTGAATTTGGTGAATCATTTTGAGTCAATTCCTTGTGGTTAAAAAAAAAGAGGAGGTGTGAGTTGCCCCACATCTCCTTTTTACTCCTTTTTTTCTTAACCGAACTGCAACGCTCAAAATCTTCATCGGAGCTTCAAGAACGAGAATCATTCTCACCTTATCTGCTCGCTCAACTTAAGTTTAACCTCAACAGGCAGACCAAAATATTCTCCCTGGGAACCGACAGCGAACTGTGTAAAGCCGAACGCATCCAACCAAGGCAAAATAATCGTTCCAGTACTGGAATAGCCAGAAGGAGTGGCAGCGACCCATTTAAGGATTACCTTCCGCGGGGTCGAAGTGATTTTACGCCTAGAACCCGTAATCTTCATGGGAGGGTAGTCAAATGCGTTGCCAGATGACCCGGTATTCTGCTTTGAATTGATTACCAGAGACAAAGTTTCAGGCTGTACCTTCACCCTGTAGTAGTTAGAGTGCTCATCGTCTTGGTAGATGGAGTAAGTGTATATTCCAGGCATTAGTACTCTTTTAGTACAGGAGTAGTATGAGAGGTAGTATAGGACTGTACTATAGCTTGTACTACCTCATTCGCACTAGTGGATTGTTTCGTCCGCCTTTCCGGTTCGGATAATTGCGGCGCCCAGGTAGACACCAGCAGATCCCCGAACATAGGCATCCCATGAAGCTTTTGTCAGAACTGGTAACGTTAATCTACTCCCAACTTCATAGCCACCAGCTGCAGGTGCCGCGGTGAATTTGAAGGAGACAGTACGGCAATGAACTCCGATTCTCTTTCTTGAACCAGAGCAAATAGCACTAGGCAATCCATCGTCGACGGTACCAACGCCACTAGCGTTAACCGTGCCAGCCAAGCTTAAAGCTTCAGTTTCAGGCTGAGTCTTGACCACAAAAGTCTTGGCAGCGTTGGATTCATACTTAGCGAGAACAAAATTTCCAGCACTCATAGTTTTTAGGGGGGATTGGGTTTGGGTTTGATCGAATACGCTGTAATCGTAGCAGACATTCCATCGTACAGAGTGAAATAAAACGAGTTAGAGATGTAGCGAGGAGGCGAATATAGCTTGAATTGCGAGTCAACTGGCATACGTTCACTTAGATTATTTGCCGCTCCGAACCATGCCCATCCAGCATAAAGCACATCTGGAGCGTCGTACCCATCCTGCTGTTTTCCTTTCAACGGGATAGTGGTTATTCTCAACGCGATTTGAAAAGTATTATCAGGCAAGTCATAGCCGCCACTACTTCCTGTACCTAGTACGGTTGTTATGACCTTAGTTGCATCTGGTGGCGGATAAGGGCGATCGCGCTCGCAACACTCCTCAAGTTCTCGTCCGATTCTATCCAAACGGTTGATGATTTCTAAGATATCGATATCATCCGCCACGTGTTTCGACGGATTTTTAACCGTAACCGCACTACCAGGAGGAGTGATTGGATTGGTTTGAGGGAAGGTGTTATTTGTGTTATTGCTGAAATCAGGGGCAAGGGTGAACCCTCCCAAATCAATATTTACGTTTGTTCCTCCAACGTTTACGAGGATAACCGGACTGTACACAGTAGGGTCAAATTTTATGGTCGGAGTAACTGTTACCGTAATTGGAACGGTTAGAGTTGGGGTTATTTGAAAGGGAGATGTCGTAACCAAATCACCAGGCGAGGGCAAAGTTGGCGGATATCTGGGAGCCGGGTTACCACAATTGTCCGTACCACTACCAAGTCTCGTCATCTGAACGCTTGTTATTGATAGTGCAGGTGATTCTCCGCCTTGAGACACGTCCAGTTTTTCAACGTGCTTCGCTCCAAGCTGACCAAAATACCCCCCACGGCAAACGATTGATGCTTTGCTGCTACCGCTCAAAGTTACACCCTGGACGACTGGACTAATCGGGTCGGACAAGGAAACGCTTTCGATTGCGCCCCAAAAAGAACCCGTACTCTGACTACTTCGAGTGCGCTGTTCTCCATTGGAAACATAGCTTTGACTATAATTTACCCTCACCTCATATCCCACGGCATCACACTGACCTCCGGAGAATGGAGGAGCCGGGTCAGGAGGGACTTGATTTCTAGGACGACATAAATCGTCTAAGAGAATATGCTCTGGTGAAATCTTTCCGTCGTTTCCAATTTGGTCTGCCAACCATGCAGCAGGGGTATTCTTGTGTATAAGGCACGCAGCATTTACCGCTAGGTCAACATAACGCGCCTTGAGTGATGGGTTAGGCAGTGCAATATCCCGGCGATAATCGTCAACGGTGTATCTGGTTGGTGTAGTAAAAATAACCTCGCCACCGACATCAGCCACAATTTTTTCTCTAATGGGTTCAAAAAAATTTAGTACTAAACCCTCACGGTGTCAAGTTTTCTTCACAATAATTAAAGATTTCCTCTACCGCAAACTCATTTAGAGGGCACTCATCAAATTTTGATTCATACCAGAGAACGGCTGATTTTAGGTAGTCCGCCATGAACCCCTTGCGAGCGGTGTACTCAAACGTTGTGATTATCGCTTGCATTATCTTTTTGATTTCTTCTAGCATTAACTGCTCCCCTTCAAATGAAGACGGATACTTTCTCACTCCCATCTCTTTGTTTTGTACGCGCAAATAGCATCTAGCGTTAATGTTAGCGTTGTAAGCATTGACGCTCATAGCGTGCATCGCTTTGACTGACATCAGAAATTTAGCTGAATTGTTCATTTGAGTACCCCACTCTTTAATATCAAAATAGTCTGTGTAGCCGTAACCCGACCAAGAGAGAATCGCACCTTCAAAGAAACGCGCCCCACCTTTGACGGCACTAGAAATGTTGTGACTCGCAGTCTCAATAAATCCTCTTGCTTGTGAGTAGGATAAACCTTCTGCAAAAAAAACTTGTGTTCTGTCTTTGAGAGTTCTAAGTAGCGACCGCGATACTTGATACCAAGTTTTCGGCGGATACCTCCATGCCCCAAACCCATTTGTTGCCTTCTTTGAAATGTACTTAGATATGTAACGAGATGGTTCCCGGTCGCAAACGGTCACATCTGCTTGAGTCACTTTCTTTGAATGTACATACTTATGTGTTCGCTTGTAAAGGTTGATACCCGTCTTCTCTGAGATGGCAGCGAGGATACGATTCCACTCATCTTGAAAGTGCTCTTTGACGTAAGCCGATACCGAATGTGGTAACTCCACTACTAAGTGGATGTGCAAAGCTCCACGTTTTTGAAACTCCCACGTATACATCCACTTGCATTTAGGCGATCGCCGCGTCAACCAGTTTGTCAGAGTTTTACTCGCATAGGTTGAAAATTCAGCTAGAGCCTGGTGTGCCTCTTTTAGCCTTCCAGGCAGCGTTCCCGTAAGGAGGAGTCTTTCAGTGAAATCGGTGTTATCGAAGCATGACCCGGCTCGGAGAATAGTGTTTCTACCGTTCCTAGATAGGTAGAGCCTACGGGGTCTGTGGAGCGTGTCGACTTTTGACTTTATGTTAAATGCGCCGGGGGGCGCGCCAAGAGAATCAGGAAAGTCATTAACAGGTAAAGAGTCACTGAGTCCACTTGGTGGGGTTTCACTCACCTCAGGAGGAGGTAAGCACAATTCGGAGAGGCTCTTTGGGAACCTCTCCGGATACACTGCTACCCTTATCTCGTTATTTGGATAGCGGGTGATTTTTGCCTTCAACCTAGGGTTACGTCGGAGAGTCGCTCAACCAGTTGAAAAGTGACATGAATGTACATATCGCAGAGATCGCCTCTCCAT
>JBBRQP010000152.1:0-4094 GCA_038226175.1 Gloeobacterales cyanobacterium | reverse complement strand
CGCTCCCAAGGCAAGCGTGACAAAGAAAGTCTTGAAGAAGCGATAGGACAAGGGCTAAAGCGTATTACAGAAACTGATGCGAAAGGTTGGTTCACTCACTCTGGTTATCTTGGTACATCCGTATGAAAACCGCTGTATGGCAGTCCACGGGTGTATGTTACCCCACGCCAACAAGGAGTTGCGGTGGGTCGCCACCGCATAGCACGGTTGATGCGTGAGCTTGGCTTACGTGCCTGTAGCCCAGTCAGATGCCGTGTCACCACTGTTAACGACCCCTCACTACCTGTGGTCGAGAATCATTTAGCTCGTCAGTTTACCGTGCCGCAACCTGACCAGGCATGGGTAGGAGACATTACTTACATCTGGACTGAGCAAGGATGGTTGTACTTAGCAGTGGTCATTGACCTGTTCTCCCGTCGCGTGGTGGGCTGGTCAATGGCAGACCATCTACGTACATCACTAGTGCTGGGTGCTCTGCAAGCGGCTTTGGGTCATCGCTTGCCATCAGATGTTGGGTTGATATTCCATTCTGACCGGGGTTGTCAGTACGCCAGTGGCGACTACCGGAGCTACTTGGAGCGCTCAGGATTGACTAGCAGCATGAGCCGTCGGGCTAATTGTTTAGATAATGCTGTGGCAGAGAGCTTCTTTAGTACTCTCAAACGTGAGTTAGTACATCGCAAAGAGTGGGAAAGTCGGGCAACGGCTCACACGACCATTGCGGAGTGGATAGAAGTGTTTTATAACCGCCAGCGGTTGCATTCCACTTTGGGCTATCTCTCACCGGTCGAGTTTGAAAAAATCCACTATGCTGCCCAACAGCAGGTAGCATAAAGGCACTGTCCACTAAACCGGGGCAAGGTCTCACCACAGGCGAGAGAGGGGACGGGGGTCTATCACTTCCTACTTCGCACCCGGACAACTAAACCTACTAACCAGCTAAATAATACAAACTCTTATTCTCTTCCTGACCTAACTATGATTGTAGAGGTACAAACTCTAGTTGTTTTTGAGAGTCATCATAAGTGAAAACATATATGCCATTTTAAAATAGGATTTGGGAAGTCCATCCCCGAGTAGGGCTTTTCTAGGAGAAACAAAAACGAATGTCCAAGAAATATAAGCAAGAGTTGGTCAAGATTTTCAATGCCCGTGCTATCAATTACGACGAGGACAATCTGCGCGCCCGACTGGCTAATCGGCTGGTCGAAATCGCTAAGCCTCAAGCGGCAGAACAAGTGCTGGATATCGCCACCGGCACCGGGCTAGTGGCGATTTCCACAGCCCGACTACTCGGTGAGAGCGGTCGGGTGGTCGGCGTGGATATCTCGAAGGGGATGCTAAACCAAGCATTAAGAGCCATCGAGGCGGAAAAGCTTGATAACATCGAACTGATTCACAGCGATGGTGAAAAGCTCACTTTCCCGACATCAAGCTTCGACTTAGTTCTGTGCAGTTCGGCTCTGCCCTACATGAGCGATATCCCCGCAGCTCTGCAGCTTTGGCATAGTCTCCTGAAACCGGGCGGTCGCCTTACTTTCAACTGCTGGTCAGAGGCGTCCTACAATATGGGGCCATTATTGCGGTCGCTGGCTGACCGGCATGGCATTGAGTTGCCTAAGACGGTTGAACAGGTTGGTACACCGTACCGCTGCCGTACTGTTCTTTCTGAAGCCGGATTTACAAGATCAGAAGTTGTGGTCGAGCCGTTAGGCGAGTTTATTACGATGGAGGAGGCAGAGAAGGCGTGGGGCAGGTGGATGAAGAACCCAATCTTTCACCCCCACCGCACCGACGAGGCTATCAGGCTGGCGGGGTTGCATGGAGAATACATTGAGGAAGTACGTCTTCGATTGACCGAGAAGGGCATTTGGGATGAGGCAACTGTTTATTACGTGACGGCTTGGAGGGCATAATTTGCCCAAATAGTTTCTCATGCAACTAAATAAGTGTCAAAGATGTACTCATAATTTAGTCATCTTTTTACGACGACCCTTGGAGATTTAGCATGGGAAGATTTTAATAATGAGGTCAGCAAGGCAGACGGCTTGAGGAATGCTGATATAACCGATTACTTTTTATTATTTTCTCTGCCGTGTTCATTTACCTATTCTCCCGTCGCGTGGTGGGCTGGTCAATCGCAGACCATCTATGTACATCACTATTACTAGATGCTCTACAATCTGCTTTGGGTCATCGTAAAATTGCACTCCCAGAAAATAGATGGTTCCCTCACCGTTTTCTGGCACCAAGACTCCATCAAAGCTAAAGGTTAATTCCTTGACCTGTACTGCACTCATTACGTAGGGGCTGGTGGGATGTTCCCCCAGTAAATTAAATAATGCCTCGGGGTAGTCCTTAAACAAGCGGTAAAACACATGGTCGGTTCGCAAGACGTTTCTCCAGAATGGGTTATAAATTAATTAGTCGAACATACACTTTTGCTCCCCCTGTGAAGGGGGGTTTTTATTCGTTTCAATGATCATAAGCTGAATTTTTGACCTTACTCTCAAGTGGAGCAATCGCCGAGTATTGGGCAATTCCCCAAGTATCCCTACCCCCTCTGAACAACATTTGACACCCTATATTCTCTCAGTTAGTTTTATCTCACATAAGGGTTCTAGTGATCCGAATCTCATTGTCTTCACGTATATGAAATATGTGTTCGAGATTTCTATCATGTTAGCCAATTACGCTAAACGAGCTGTCTACGGTTTGACCATCTATCTAGCTTGTAGTGTGTCACTTCATGCAGAAAGCATACCCAGTACTGCTTCTGATTTTAACTTCCGTGCCGGATTAGCCTACATGTTTTAACAGAAATAAACTTTTTTACTGACCGCTTGTGTACAGCTACGCGCCGCTTTGAGTTTGATTAATCATGACAAAACCTAGGAAACGATGAACGTACCCAGCGACCAAGTGCAGAGAAGCGCCAAAATCGCGCAGCTTAACAACAAGTACCGCGCCCTATTCCCGAACAACCTAAACATACTCACGGCGATGATTATGGTCTTAAGTAACGATGACCGACTTGCCCTGTTTGAGAAGGTGCGGAGTTTTAACGACTTTACCCAGGAGAACGACCCCTTCGCAGAGCATGACTTTGGGAGATTTATCTACAAAGAAGAGCGGTACTTCTGGACAATTGACTACTACGATCTCAAGGTAGAGTCCCATAGTTCCGACCCGAGTGACCCGACAATAACCTGCCGAGTGCTGACATTGATGCACAGCAGCGAGTATTAACCTAATAAGAGAACTCTTGTGAGCTAACACAACTAGAACACATAATCCGCAATAAGCGATATATTGCGGATGGGATTAAATTTTATTTATTTTTTCCTGACGGTCGAGTTTTAGGAAACCGCCAATCAACAGTTTGAGGACGAGAGCGAGGCTATAGTAGTTAGCGTAGGGCTACTACCCAAAAATACTACCTATGAGGGACGGGTACTGACCATAGATATCCTAAAACAATTGGCTTAACCGTAGGCTACCATCTTGCCAGAGCTATCTAAGCGATTGAAATCTGACTGAGGCAGTCCTTACTAGCAGCTAGGCTTGTTGAAATGACGGGCGAATACTAACCGCTACTAGGGGAAATAACTCCCTCTTTATTGAGGGTCTTCGCTACCATTGGTTCAAATAACGCAATAGCTTGATGGTTCAAATTAAAAAGGAAACTGAATCATGCACCTGCTGACAGATGAAACCTTCCAGTTCACGAACCCCCATAATTGTGCTATCTCCCAGTGCCGGGTTAGAATTTATGGTCATCCAGAATGGGCGATGGTGATCTGGACAGAAATTGCTGAGAATCAAGGTTTGTCGGTTACTGATGCGGCGGAATACCTAGCGAGCCAGATACAGGATAGGTTTACTTTAGACCCTCTGGAGACGCTGTGGATTGACCATTACAGTGCTTTTTCCTACAAAGATAGTGATCGCAAACAGGAGTATAGTTTGGTGCAATTGAGATGGAATCCTGATGAGCGCAGTTATTCTAATCCGGAGTGGTCATATTTGGAAAAGGTGCAAGTAGATTACCTGATTGCCAATTGAAACCAATAAAAAACCCCCTTCACAGGGGG
>JBBRQP010000151.1:0-4220 GCA_038226175.1 Gloeobacterales cyanobacterium | reverse complement strand
GAAGAAGTGTCACGCATCTGGACAAGTTATGACCCACCTAACCCTTTGTTTGCTAAATCTCCGCCTTCAAGGGCGGACTCTTGCTCACGCGGCATATATCCCGATGCTCAATTGAAGCGATTAGAGCGCGGGGCTTACGGATGGGCAGCTAATTAGAAATAATTAAAAAAGGAGGGTAACACCTACCCTCCTGGACTTACCTAGCCATCTCTAACCGCGAGTTAGGATTTTTTAGGTGTATTTTGGTCATTGACAATCACGCTGCCATCAGTTTCCGTACGCAGTTCTTCGCGGCGCACAGATTCTTTGACTTCTTTGGTCTCCTGCACTTCGCGCTTACCGATGGTTACTTCTTCTGCTACCACAGCTTGTTTGTCCACGCGTACTTGTTCTTCGCTTAGGGGAATACGAATGGTTTCACCCTCACTGATTTCACCAGTAACTTTGCCATCAACCACTACTTGCCGTTCGATTACCAACTCTTCACGGGTAACAGGAACTTCGATCGTACGCATCTCAGTAATGATTTCTTTGCACACACGAACTTCGCCTTTTTGAACCCGCTCTTTGTTGACTTTTAGAACTTCTTTGAGCAACTGCAAGCGTTGGATTCCAGGGGTTACTATCTCTGGCTGTGGGATTCCAGGCAAGGTAACTTGGGCAACTGGAAGAGGCGCGACAGTGCCATCAAAGTCAGTATGGCTAGGAAGTGCAATTTTTGTTGGGGGTTGGTCATCAAACTCCAAATGAGCTGGGGAAGCACCATGGCGTTTGAGGATGTCTAAGGCTTTGGTAGCTTCAGCGCCAGCCCGCAAGATAATCAATACTCCACCATCTTCGAGACGGCTCTGGAATTCATGTGCTTCTTCTTGGTCAAGACCCAGCGTGATCAGACGATTATAGGCACTGGTACCATCAGCTGTGGCTAAAGGATTGGTGCCATCTTCAGCATCGCCGCCCCCAAAAAATCTGGTCAAAGAATTAAAGAAACCGCCATTGTTATCGTTACGATGGCTTGCTTCTGCGGTCAACTGTTCGATATGGTCGCGACCAAATCCAGCTTCAGTTAGTGCTTTAATAGCTAAGTCAACACTTATCATGTCGTAAAAAAGACCAGCCACAACTGCGTCGGCAGTAAAAGATTTGTTCAGGCTTTGCATGAGGGTTCTCCAAGTTTGAAAATTTTGAAAATGTAGTTATAGCAAGGTTTGTGAGGCGCTAATTCCAGTGCAAATGGACTACACCAAACCACATATCTAGTGTTGCTTATAAACTAACTGCTATCCTCCCTCCTCCGACTAGTCTTCTAATTGACTGATATCTTCAATTAAAAGCTGTCCACTATGTCTTGAGGTAGAACCAAGTTACAAAATAATTATACGCAGCATCAAAAATTATTGATCCTTGGGGTGCATAAACTCTTTGATGTAAACCTATAGAAGAATGTAACTAGCAAAGGCAACACATACATGAATAATCTTGCCCACGGTTCGGTAGGTAAAAGAGAACAGGAGTTTTCCGAACTGCTGTCATTGCGCGCTAATGGCTATGATCCACAGCAGCTTTCTCGCCTTGCCAAATCTATGAAGGCTGAGGTTGATTCAGTTAAGGATGGCGCCGACCCTGAAGAAAATCTCTGGGTTCCAGCAGGGTACACGTATTTGGGTCAGTTTGTGGATCACGACCTGACCTTTGATAGTACATCTTCTCTCAATCCAATTGACTTTAGTTTGCCCACCAATCTCAGAACCCCAAGGTTCGATCTCGACTGCTTATATGGTGATGGCCCCGATGCTCAGCCTTTTATGTATGCCGAAGATGGCGCAACATTGTTATATAAAAAGGGCACCGTCAACCAAGTCTTACCAAGTACTACTGAGCCGAGATTAGTTGAAGATTTTGCCGCACAAGCAGAAGAAGATTTATTGCGTAGTCCCAATGGTCGCGCCATTATTGGCGATAAGCGCAATGATGAAAACTCGATTATCTGCCAAATCCAGTTAGCTTTCATCAAGTTTCATAATGCCGTAGTTGCACAACTAAAGGAGCAGCACCCAACTACTTGGAATGACCCCACGAGCCTTTTTAAATCAGCCCGTAATGAAGTGAGCTGGGCTTACCAAAAACTACTGGTTGATGATTTTTTGCCCCGTATTATCGCAGCCAAAGTTTTGGAGAATCTACACCATGTCACGCCACAGGTCAGAGCAAAAAACTATGCCCTTTTCACCGCAGACAAGCGGGGTAATTTGCCCCGTGAATTTGTGGCAGCAGCCTATCGTTTTGGTCACTCGGGTGTCCGCACTGGTTATCGCTTAAATGCTAATACCGGGAAGTTAAAACCCGGTCGCTTCTCAATTTTTCCTTCTAGTGAAGATAACAAGCCCGATGCTGATAGCTTGCTGGGGTTTGAGCCACTACCTCAACACCATGTGATCGATGACTGGGGACGCTTCTTTCGTACTACTTTGCCCTTAGATATTCCTCATAAACTTGGTAATGTGCCCGCTGACGGAAAAGAAAATACGGTTGTAAGACTGCAATATGCCTACAAAATGGATACCACTTTGGTTGATCCCTTAGGCGTCTTACCGCGCAAAGAAATTGCTGGAGAAGGCACAACTCAAGAAGCAGAAAAAGCTATTGCTGATACTAAACTTCCTGATCAAAAAGTTAGCCCACCACGCCCATCACTCGCTCTGCTTAATTTATTACGGGGTGATGTTTATCGTGTTCAGAGTGGTCAAGAGGTTGCCAAGGCTTTGCGTAATAAAGGATTTTCTGAGGCGATTGCTCTTACACCAAAACAACTGAGTGTGCGGACTAGAGTCAAGAGCGAACTAGAGAATACCTTATTTGAGTTTACCCAAATTGAAGAAAGCCTCCAAGAAGATACCCCACTCTGGTTCTATATTTTAGCTGAGGCTCAGGCTCCGTTAGTGAATACCTTCGGTAATGGCAAATTTAATGAAGATAAATTACTCACAGGCCAAGGGGCTAAAACGCAACTAGGCTGGGTGGGTGGTCGCATCATCGCTGAAGTTTTCTATGGTCTGTTAGATGCGGATAAAGAGTCATTTGTTCATGCAGCTCCCCACGATTGGCAGCCGATTTGGATGAAAGGCTATGGACAAACAGTTATCTTCGCTGATTTACTTAAGTTTGCAAATCTAACTATTAGTTCGACTCATTAAAGTTGCAGTTAGTTAAACCCAATCAGCTCGCTATCTTATACTACTTCCGTTTAGATAGTCATTCATGCCCTGAGAACGCCCCTCCGCCCCATAAATGGGGGACGAAGCCGAGCTAATACTTGGTTTAGATACCTGAGAAGAAAGAGAGTTAACACTCTATTACTAAAAGTGTACCTTTCCCTAAGAGTGCCCTGGCTCCCCATTTATGGGGCGGGGGGGCTGACTATTCAAACGAAAAGGGTATTACAAGACGGAGATCTGAGCGACCCTGCATTATCGGTGGTGGAAATCATTTAGCCCGCCATTTTATGGTTCCCCAACCCCAATTTTGGCGTTGGGAGCAGTTTATTCGCCATATCACAGCACGTCAGGGTCAATACCGAGAGCCTATAAACGGGCGCGTAAAGCTATGGCTTCGCCAAGTAAACTAAGCTATACGTTCCGCTTCATTCAAACATTGCTCAGCTTCATCTAGGGTAAATAACTTTTTGCCTGT
This sequence comes from Gloeobacterales cyanobacterium, assembly GCA_038226175.1. GTDB lineage: Bacteria > Cyanobacteriota > Cyanobacteriia > Gloeobacterales > Anthocerotibacteraceae > JBBRQP01. The sequence goes on along the minus strand of JBBRQP010000151.1, from coordinate 530 downwards.
ATCTAGACGATAGAAGCTGACAATACTCCCTTTCTTGAGTTGTTCAATAACTAGACGCAAATTTAATACGGTCGACCAGGAATCAGTTATGAGCAGATACTTTCCGTTCTCTAAACGATAGTAAAGCCTGATTTCCCATAAGCTCTTAGCTGGCGCATCAGCAAAAACCAGCGGCCTTTTTTGCCATACTGACTTCTACACGATGAGCAGTTTAGTTATTGAGTTTAGCTTGTACTAGGTATGAGGGTAAAATTGCCATCCTCTTGCTTTATTACACGAACTTCTACAACTCTTGCATCAAAAAACATTAACTCTACAAACTTACCAACTTTGGTTTCTGGAACATCGGCTAGAGGGCTTGGCAATGGCAGAGGGCTCATGATTAGACTCCTTTACAGCGGTTTTCATACGGATGTACCAAGATAACCAGAGTGAGTGAACCAACCTTTCGCATCAGTTTCTGTAATACGCTTTAGCCCTTGTCCTATCGCTTCTTCAAGACTTTCTTTGTCACGCTTGCCTTGGGAGCG
>JBBRQP010000150.1:0-4279 GCA_038226175.1 Gloeobacterales cyanobacterium | reverse complement strand
TAACCAAATAATTTGCAGGTGGGTGCGTTCCACCCCGTCCGTTGCTTGGCGGTAGCGCTTTTCTAATTCTTCCACACTCAGGTGGTTCACAAGACTGAGGTTCTTTACCATACCTTATTCTATAAGCGGAAAGTGTATAATTTGTCTAGATCATCCACCACCACCAAGACCGAACCCGCTAGGAGCCAATTGTCCCAACAGTAACCCACTTGAGCTTTTAGCTCTTTTGTCTGCTCTGGAAAGGTGATCCCAAACTTTGACTGAGCAAAGCCGATAAGCTGACCCGCAAGATCCTCCGTCCGTCCAGAGAGCCAGCAGACCCCACCCGGATAATTAGGCTTTAAGTGTTGCCGAGCATATTGAATTGCAAGTTCTGTTTTGCCGACCCCGCCCATACCCTTTACAGCAATCAGCGTCATAGACCCTGGTTGCTGTAAGGCTTGATGGAGCCGTTCTAGATCCGCCTCCCGACCCACAAAAGTACTTGAGCCGGAGTTAGGAATGTTGTGGATAAATGGTGCTATCTCTCTAGCTGGAGCCTGCTGTCTATCTAACAGTTGATCTACCTTAGTTAGCACTTGATCTGTCTTAGTTTCCATCCTGGTCAATTGCTTCCGGATAAGCGGGAACTCCTCCTCCAGAGCCGCGATGACTTGGTCTATTTTTATTTCTTGTTGAATGCCCAGAGCCTTTAGATCTACTAAAATCTTCGTCTGAAAAATCGCCTTCACCCGTTCATCGGTTTTTAGGGTCTCGGTAAAATAGAGCATTGTCCTATTTAGTAAGTTTGCTTTGACTTGTGCTTCGACTTTAGGCCACTGACAGTCCGCTAGAGCCAAGGTACAAAGTCGCTCATCTAGTTGTTTAATTGCTTCGTCGGCTCCGCTAGGCTCTAGCAAAAGTTCGGTCTGTTCCTACTCCACAGCCAAGGACGCTTGAGGCAATTCATCTAAACGCTGATTGACATATTGCAACTCTAGCTTGTTGCCCATAAGAGAGCCTTGGGTTAGTTCTCTGTGATATTCTTCGAGAATCGAGCGGAGAGCCTTAAAAAATGCCTGATTTACTGCTTTCTTTAAGTCATGGTTAACCGGGTCTTTTTTGAAACGCTCCAAAAGACCAGAACGGAGCTGATAAAACTGCTCTTCAATTACACAAGTCGCGGTTGTGTCTGCGACTTTGCTCAAAAATGGGCTTACAAGTCTAATTAAAAATAATGCTGTAGAAATAGAAATAGCCTCCATGCGTTCACCTCTTGGGCAGTGACCCTGCTTTAGCAGAGCCTTGGTGAGCATCCAGGGTATGTCCCGTGAACTTGGACACCGGACATTTTGGCCCTTCATACTACTTCCGTTTAGATAGTGGAGAAAGCCCCCTCGCCCCATAAATGGGGAGCTAAAACTAGAAAACTTTTCTTGCTCCCCATTTATGGGGTTGAGGGCTGACTATTTAAGCTGGCGGCAGCCAAACTAGGATATGTTGCAATTAAAAATCATAGTTGATACATTTGGGTCAATCTCACTAGGGCTTATTGATGCCAGGTTCACCAATAGGCACTACTGATTTACTCACACCGTCCCAGCCAGCCTATTCACTTGGGCAATTAGTCTTATATTTTCTCCAGCTAGGAACCACAGGCTTTGGTGGGCCTGTGGCACTGATTGGCTATATGCGACGCGATTTGGTGGAGACCAATGGCTGGATTAGCGAAGAAGATTATCGAGAAGGGCTGGCCTTAGCTCAGTTAGCACCAGGGCCCCTCGCGGCACAGCTTGCGATCTATTTAGGTTATGTTCACTACCGGATTTTGGGAGCGACGTTAGTTGCACTAGCCTTCGTGTTGCCTTCTTTTTTGATGGTAGTTGGGCTGGGTTGGCTGTATACACTCTATGGCGGGTTGGTGTGGATGCAGTCGATTTTTTATGGGGTCGGTGCAAGCGTGATTGGCATTATTGCCCTGAGTGCTTATAGCTTGACCACCAAAACTATTGGTCAAGATCTCCTGCTTTGGGGGATTTATCTGGTGGCGTTAGTGCTGACCGTACTTACGCAGTCAGAAAGTGTTTTATTTTTTTTGGGAGCTGGGATCTTGACTTGGTTAATCAAAGCTCCACCCTGGCAAGGTAAAACACAGCTTAATGGCCTATTGCCCTTATTTGCCGTGGTGCCAAGCGTTGATGTTAATAAATTAGGGACTATCTTTATCTTTTTTGCCAAAGCAGGTGCCTTTGTATTTGGTAGCGGCTTAGCAATTGTGCCCTTTCTTTATGGCGGTGTAGTCAAAGAGTATCAATGGCTGACAGCAAAACAATTTGTGGATGCTGTGGCAGTGGCGATGATTACACCAGGCCCAGTTGTGATTACCACTGGGTTTATTGGCTTTTTGACGGCGGGGTTTGCTGGCGCAGTTGTAGCTTCCTTTGCTACTTTTTTACCGTGCTACTTATTTACGATTATTCCCGCGCCCTACTTCAAGAAATACGGTAAAAAGCCGGGAATTGCTGAATTTGTAACAGGCGTGACGGCGGCGGCGACCGGAGCGATCGCTGGGTCAGTGATTGTTTTGGGACAACGCTCATTGGTAGATCTTCCCACTTGGGGTATCGCCTTGATTACACTGGGTTTGCTCTGGCAATTTAAGAAAAAATTACCCGAACCCGTGGTTGTTTTGGGCGCGGCTATCCTTGGCTTTGTGATCTATCCCCTAACTCATAGTTAAGATCAAAATTCCCCTTCGCGTTGGGCTAGGGTCAAAACATCCTTATCGCCACGTCCAGAGCAGTTGATGACCACAGTTTGCTCCGTAGATAGCTCAGGCATTAGGGTCGCCAAAAATGCAAAGGCATGGGCGGTTTCGAGGGCGGGGATAATGCCTTCGAGTTGACAAACTAATTTGAGAGCCACCAGCGCTTCGGCATCGGTGACACTGTAGTATTCGGCACGTCCGCAATCCTTGAGATAACTATGTTCGGGGCCCACGCCGGGATAATCAAGGCCCGCACTGATCGAGTGGGCTTCGAGTACTTGACCCTGAGCATCTTGCAATAGATAACTCATCGCTCCGTGTAAGACACCCTTACGGCCTTGGGTCAATGTAGCGGCGTGACGGCTGGTGGTGATCCCCTCGCCAGCGGCCTCAATACCAATTAAGCGCACCGTTGGCTCGGCCACAAACTCATGAAAAAGTCCCATAGCGTTGGAGCCGCCGCCAACACAGGCGAGCAACACATCGGGCAGACCGCCCCAGAGTTCCTGGGCTTGTACGCGCGTCTCCTGACCAATGACCGCCTGAAAATCTCGCACAATCATCGGATAAGGATGCGGGCCTGCCACCGAACCCAAAATGTAATGGGTATGCTCGACATTGGTAACCCAATCACGAATTGCCTGAGATGTAGCGTCCTTGAGCGTCCCATTACCAGCCGAAACTGGCTCGACTTGCGCGCCCAGGAGTTTCATGCGATAGACATTGAGCTTTTGCCGCTCCATATCTTCGGTGCCCATATAGATCACACAATCCAGACCAAACCGCGCGCAGACGGTTGCTGTGGCTACGCCGTGCTGACCAGCCCCGGTTTCGGCAATGATGCGTTTTTTGCCCATGCGCTGGGCCAGCAAAACTTGACCTAAAGCATTATTAATTTTGTGCGCCCCGGTGTGATTGAGGTCTTCACGTTTGAGATAAATGCGCGCCGTACCATAATGTTCACTGAGCCGTTCCGCAAAATATAAGGGGGTCGCCCGTCCAACATAGTTTTTGAGCAAGTCGTCGAGTTGAGCCTGAAACAGCGGGTCATTACGCACTTGAGTATAGGCCGTAATCAGCTCAGCTAAGGGCTGCATCAAAGTTTCTGGTACATATTGCCCACCATAATCGCCATAACGGCCTTGGGCATTGGGGCGCGCAAGTAAGTCCTCGGGGGCTAAAAGTTGTGGATTCATCAGAGTTGCCAAGACGTGATCTGGATTGTAACAGCCTTTCGGATTTTGGGCATGAGCTGGCAGTTCGGAGTCTTCACCTCATGCTATTCAAATCTATCGTTTCTGCGTTTACTTTTATCGGTATTTTGGAGGTAGCTATGACTTACACAACCGATGAGTGAGACTTGGGTGCGGACTATTGTTTGGGGTGATTATGTGTTATACACTTTCCGCTTATAGAATAAGGTATGGTAAAGAACCTCAGTCTTGTGAACCACCTGAGTGTGGAAGAATTAGAAAAGCGCTACCGCCAAGCAACGGACGGGGTGGAACGCACCCACCTGCAAATTATTTGGTT
>JBBRQP010000149.1:0-4284 GCA_038226175.1 Gloeobacterales cyanobacterium | reverse complement strand
GAGCCGCGAGTTTAATCAACAGGTTAGCGAGGCAAAACGCGCTGCAAACAATGGGCTAGTCTTCATCACAGATCGTGGCTGTCCAGCTCATGTTCTCATGAGCTTTGAGCATTATCAGCGCATTACCGGGAGTCATAAGAAAATTGCCGACTTGTTGGCTATACCGGATAACGCTGATATTGATTTTGAGATTCCGTGTTCGCGTGAACTCTCACAACCTGCGGACTTTTCCTGATGTTTGTTCTTGATACTAATGTAGTTTCTGAGTTGCGAAAAATTCACCTTGGCAAAGCTGATCCAAACGTGGCACGGTGGGCCGACAGTGTGGATTCCACAGACCTGTATTTATCAGCTATCAGTGTGCAGGAACTAGAAATCGGCGTATTGCTGATTGAGCGGCGCGACCCGTCACAAGGTGCTATTTTTCGGACTTGGCTTGAGCGTCAGGTTTTACCTGTCTTTGCAGGGCGCATCCTGTCAGTTGATACTGCTGTTGCACAGCGTAGCGCGGCGCTTCACGTGCCCGACCCGCGACCTTTTAGGGATAGCCTGATTGCAGCAACCGCACTTGTTCATGGGATGAAGATAGTCACGCGCAACGTAGCTGATTTTCAATCATCTGGCGTATCAATTATTAACCCTTGGGAGCCACTACTATAGATCTGATCACTCATTATCCAGCTCATCAAGTAGGTCTTCATACATGCTTGATTGGCCACCAGCTTCTACTCGTTAAAATATTAGGGATGCTATAAAACAAAAGAATGAGCAGCAAAGCAATGTATACGTCATCAGGTGTTTTTGAACTGAGTAATAAATACCCGGCACATAAGTTAAAAAGCAGATAAAGTAGATAAATTAATCTGCTCCCGCGCGGATCTTTAGCAATTTTCTCTTGGATAATTCTTTCAGCCTCGGCTTTGTCCACAGCCATGGCGCGTAAAACCCTGTGTTGAGTTTTTACGCTTGTATGTCGTACCCCCTCCAGCTCCAGCCTGTAAAGCACAACATCAATTATCATATCCACATGCAATGTTGATTCCCGGACTTCTGGAGACAATTCATCAAGGATGGCCTGGACGCATTCTTCAATTGAAGCCCCCTTACGGACTCTATCGACGGCGAGGCCGAAAATGTTGTCAGTTATTGCACTCATTTTTAATTTCCTTGATGTTATCAATAACCTACCCCACGTCAACTCAATGCTTTTTTAATGGCGTCTACTCGAAGCCACTCTGAAATGTTGCTAATAGAATATAAACAAATATTAGCAACAGCTGAATCAAGAACAAACCTAATAAATTCATTTTTCACTCTCCTTGTTAACGTTACCTATAACATACCCCACATAAACTTAATTTGTAAAAGAGTTGCTTTCAGTTGTATATGGGGCGGCTGGTTTGTCCTCTAGGGAGGGCTTTGAGTTAAAGGCTTATTGCTCTTCTAATGCTAGCTATGAGCCTCATACCCCTGTTCTTCTTCAGTTAATGAATCTTCTTCTACGGGTTGGCAAGCTAGATGGTCTAGATATTTACGCAGTGCAGCTCGAACATGATCCGCTTGCTGACCCGGCAGAGATTTCAGTTGAGCCGCCATACTCTCAGGTAAGCGTACTGCAATTTGTTTTGTGCGTTCTCCAGGAGAGACAGCCGGAAACTGTGTCGGCTGACCCGCGAATTTGAGATTAGGATTACCGCCAGCACGTGTCATTTTTATACCTAAAGCTGATCAAACTATAGCGCGGTAACAGACTAAAAGAAGTATAAAGAAATGTTAAATAACAGCTTAATAACGCGGTATGCAGGTTATAATAGATAGAGATAAGGCACTCACCAAACGCCTCGAAGATCAGCCAGTGGTCAGCCGCAAGCGACCTAGCACCGAGCTAGCGAACGGCTCACTATTTACCTTCATAAAAAATGCCTTGGCAGTGCTAGAACACCGCCAAGGCTTGACCCCTAATCATTTGTCATGCACAGGAGTTAACCGATTATGTCACATCAATTCACGGTTTACAGCAAGGTAGCGACAGCCCGTTTGTTGGGTATCGCCGTCGGCTTGGTTAAGAAGCTAGAAGTTTTCGCCAATGCAGTTTGGGTACACGTCCAAGGCAACCGCCCGACGTTCATCAGCAAGACCCGCTACCAAGTAGACTTCCTCGAATCACGTGCAGACCGCAGCGCAGAAATCGAGATTACCCCTACCGGGATCTTCAGCTACATCGCTTACAACCTAAAAAGCGGGAACAGTTACAAGCTGTACAGCCTTCCTGGTGAAGGTCTTCAGTGTGAGTGCAAGGATTTTGAACGGCAAAAATGGGGCGGGAAGGACACACCCACTTGTAAGCACCGGATCGCGGTCAACCAGTGGTTAAACGATAAATTCCCGATGCCTGCCCACGCCTAACAAATCTTTGGGGGAGCAATCCCCCATCTCACCCAGTGGAGAACAAAACCATGGAAGCCAAAACTATAGAGCGCATCGCGCAGCTCGACGACCAGCACCGTAGACAAGGCGTGGTACAAGCGTCCCGTTGTGTATATTCGCTAAGCAAAAAAGACCAGATAGCCCTAGTCAAAATGGTTCGAGAGTACGACTTCGAGAAGGAATACTCTCCACGGGTAAGACGCAGAGAAGGCAGCGTCCTCTACAGGGACGAGATATTTTTCTGGGAAATCAACTACTACGACTTGTGGATGAGATGCCCCAGCACCGACCCGAGTGACCCAAGAGTTACTTATCGGAAGCTGACTTTAAGGCATTGCAGCGAATAACCACCATCAGGGTAAGCAATCCCCTACTACTGGAGAAAAACAATGGCAAAGACTAGAACCTTAACGGCAACCATGCCAGACGGAACAACTGAGAAGCGCATCACAGCACGAAACTATACGCATGTCGTGGCTGTAGAGAGAGAAAGCGGATGGTGCGCCGTGAGTTGGGCAAGCCGCCTGGAACTAGCGCAGAAAGCTAGTAATCAATGGTACGGAGCAAAAATCATTCTCGTTAATACCTAAGGAGACATCCACCATGCAATTTGAAGACGTTTTATTAGCCTGTGTCCTACGCGCTACCGTAAGTTTGATTAATAATCAAACCACCGAAGAACCCATCAGCGAGGAAGCACAGAGAACCGTCCTAGTAGCAGATCTTAACGATCACCACCGACAACGAGGACAGATTTTTGGAACCGCAGGGATTCAAGGTCTGAAGACAGGAGACAGGCTCATGCTGCTCAAAATGGTTCGAGATTTTGATGACTTTAACGAGGGTAACGACCCGGATGGCGAACATAATTTCGGAAGCATAACCTACCAAGAAGAGCGGTACTTCTGGAAGATCGACTATTACGATCTTGATCTCGAATACGGCAGTGAAGACCCCAGCGACCCAGCGGTCACGCGTCGAATCTTGACCTTGATGCACAGCAGCGAGTATTGACCACCAGGGGGAGCAATCCCCCACTGCCCCAGCCTAAAAACTGGGGTTTTACTTTTAGGAGACTCTTGTGAGCCAGTACAACCTAGAAACGCATGATCCCCAGTACATCGCGTATTGCGGATGGGATAGACCTTTATCGACTTTTTTTCTGACCGTCGAATTACGAGAAGCCCCCGAGGCTGAGTTTGATGTTGTAGTGTTCAGTGTCGGGCCCATACCTATAAACACGACCCACACGGGCAGTGTACTCACCGTAGACCTTCTTCAACAATTAGCTGAACCCTGGGCTACCATCTCGCCAGAGTTATCTAAGCGATTAAAGGCTGATTGGCGTAGTCCTTACTACCAGCCGGGATTGTTGAAATAACGGGCGAATATTAACCGCCACTAAGGGGAGCAATCCCCTAACTCACCCACTAGAGGAAAACCCATGAACGCACCGAAAGAATTAGACATGTCTGCCGAAAAGCGACCAATTGCCGACATTCTCCATGACTTAGCGCAGCCGTTGCCAGCCCATCTAGTCGAGAACCGCCGTCAAGGAAGCCAGAACATTAAATACGTGCCGTGGTACAAAGTCAACCGCTTGATGGACTATCACACAGGAGGTCACTGGGAGGGTAGGGTAACTCAGATTCATACCACATCCGACCGCATTGTGATCACCTACAGCGGTTTTCATACGGATGTACCAAGATAACCCGAGTGAGTGAACCAACCTTTCGCATCAGTTTCTGTAATACGCTTTAGCCCTTGTCCTATCGCTTCTTCAAGACTTTCTTTGTCACGCTTGCCTTGGGAGCGTAGCCATTGCTTTAGTTTTGACCAACATTCTTCAATCGG
>JBBRQP010000148.1:0-4308 GCA_038226175.1 Gloeobacterales cyanobacterium | reverse complement strand
TTGAGCTGATTTCATGAGCAGCACCGGCCCCAAAAAAGAAGGATTGATCTCAGAGGGTGAAGGTTGGGCGACGACAATCTTAAAGTCTGGTTGTAAAAAATCAGGCGCAGGCCGTGCCTCACCGTAAGGCGTGCCTTCAATACCACGCTGTACGACTTCGGCCTGTGTTATTGGTAGGTAAGCACTCAAGGTTGCTGTCATAATAGCTGTCAGCCCAGCCCATTTTGCAGTTGACATGTTGATGATCCTTAAATAACGAACATTACTTTACTGGTACGAAAAAGCAGTTGGATTGGACGGAGATTGTTACTAGCTGTTACTACTGCCATAAATGCCTAAAAATAATTGCTTTTTTGAGCCAACTTCATTCTGAAAACGTACTAAATATAAAACCATCTCATGGGAATAAAACCTCGATGAACCAGAAATTTCTCACAGCCTTGGCTCTTAGTCTAATAGTTCTTCCTGCTGCCGTATTACCCGTGCATTCCCAAGCTGTGCAATCCGCTGTCTTAGTTGCCCAATCTGGTGATTCTGTCGAAGTTGATGCTGAAAATGCACGTCAAGAGGCCAAGCTTGCCATGGAATTAGCCGATCTGCGCGCTCAGGTTGGCTATATGGAAAAGCTAGTTGCAGACTTTAAGACAAAGCTAGAAGTGATGACAGGCACTATGGAAAAGATGAAAAAAAGTAATCGCAAGCAATAGCAAAACTGCTCCTGCGACCCAATTTTGAGGCAAAGTGATAGCTGCCTAAATAGAGAATTCTTTCTGTTCTCACCTGATTTATTCGGAGCAAGGATCAGTTAGGTTTCGTCCCTCAACATACCCTCTGGCAAGCAAGCTCAAGGAGTCTTAGCGTACTCTAAGTTGTAAATGTTGGCGCAGGGTTATTAACCCTTGGCGCATCCGATACTTCACAGTTCCTAGCGGTACTTTGACCGCTTGCGCAATCTTGCGTTGGCTCAACTCGCCATAGTACGCGAGTGCGAGGAGCTGGCGTTGGGCTATGGGCAGTCTCATTAAGGCATTACGAACCCAATATTGGTTTTCCTGTGCCACAGCATGGTCAAAAGGTGTCACAGTATTGGTATCGTTATTCAGTTGTTGCCAATAGTGTTGATACTTGACAGCTACGCTCTTGGAGCGCAAGCGGTCAATTGCCCGCGAGTGGGTAATAGTTTTTAAGTAACTTGCCAAAGAACCCCGCTGAACACAGTAAGGCGCACGATAAAGACTTATAAAAACATCTTGGGTCAAATCTTCCGCATCTTGGCGATGTTTCAAATAACCTAGAGCCAGATGATAGACCAGCAAATAATAACGGTTATACAAACTTTGATCGCCATCTTTGAATTGTTCAAAAAGCTCTTGATCATTCTGATGAACTGTCATGTTTAATTTTCCAATCACCATCTTCATCATTTCGGTTGGCAGTAATTTTGAGAAGACAGCTGAAGGGTATAAAATTTATGCCCAGTACGAATAAACAAACGTTAACTCGACTTTAAATCAGACTAAAATTGCTTTTTATCACCCTTAGAGACCCTATACTATTCTAAATTGGAATCAAAAAGGGTAACGTGGATCGACTCATATGTATGCAAACCTTTGTGCGGGTCGTGGAAACTGGAAGTTTTTCTCTGGTAGCCCAAGAATTGCACACGAGCCAGCCCACGATTAGTAAGCAAGTGGCTGCCTTAGAGGCTCATTTAGATGCCCATCTGCTGACCCGTTCCACGCGGGGATTAAGCTTGACCGAAGCGGGGCGCCGTTTTTATGAACATACCAAGCGGGTTCTCGAAGCAATTGCTGAAGCAGAAAGTAGTGTGGGTTCTCGGCGGCAACCCTCAGGCTCGCTGCGGGTTAGTTGCCCAGTCGCCTTTGGACAATTTCAAATTGTCCCCCGCTTACCACGATTTTTGGCTCAGTATCCAGAAATTCACCTTGATCTCCAGATGACCCATAAGTATGTGGACTTGGTCGAGGAAGGGATCGATGTAGCGGTGCGTATTGGAGAATTATCGGATAGTTCGCTAGTTTCTCACTGCTTGGGCATGGCTCAACGCTTGGTAGTGGGTACGCCTACTTATTTTGAACGGTGTGGTAAACCCATGATCCCTGAGGACTTGATTGATCATAACTGTCTGACCTATCCCTGTTTCTCAAGTGATCATGAATGGCATTTTCAAGGCAGTGAAGGCTGCTCTAAAGTGCGGGTCAACGGCAATTTTCGGGCAAGTAGTCCGATCGCAATTCGTGAAGCGGTATTGGCTAATCTGGGCATTACGGTCGGGTCGATTTGGTTATTTGCTGACGTGTTGGCACAAGGTAAGGCTGAAGTGGTTCTTAAAAATTATCAACTTCCAGCGCTGCCTATCTATGCCATTCACACGCGTAATCGTCTGCAACCCCAACGGTTACGTTGTTTTATAGACTTTTTGCTCAAAGAATTTAGAGATGAGCCTTTATTACATTTACCTCCAGTTGGCATTGCCTATCAAGATTAATTGGTGTCGATGTAGCTGTTGTATTGGATATTATAGTGAGCACAGGGCGATTAGACCGAGGTGATTTGCATGGATGATCAAGCCATTATCAAAACTATTGACTTAATTATCGCGCCAGTGGTGATGATTACGGCCTGTGCGATCATCATCAATGGCTTGATTGTGCGTTATGCGTCCTTAAGTGAAAAAGCCCGCGTTATTTATCTGGAACGGACTCGATTATTGGAGCTGAGGCTTGATTGTGGTACTCCAAAACATGGTCAGCTAGAGCATTGGGATGCGTTACTTCCAGATTTGGTAGATCATCATCATCAAGTGCATAATGCTTTGGTTTTGGTCTACCTAGCAATTTTAATGTTTCTGATTGATATGTTGGTTATTGCCTTAGCGGTCTCTACGCACCAAAGCTGGTTATCACAAGTGGTAATTATTGTTTTTTTGTTGGGTGTAACTATTTTGTTTGGGAGCATGATTGTGATTGCCTTAGAGTTACATTCAGCCCACGATTTAATTCAGCGCGAGGTCGTTCAGGATTGCCGTCTTTGCAAAAAATAATATCTTTGATCTCCTAGCCAATACGACAGCAAATAACAGACGAATTTGTCCTAGATGTAAGCAGTTATCAAAGACGGTATAAAATTCCAAATTTGGCGACTCTACGTCCTTTGTTTCATTTATTACGGTTGAAAAACAATTATAGGAAGTCAAAATTCACGCTTGAACAGAGCATGAAAAAGATTGTTTCCTCTGGCTGCTCGTGAATCTGCCGCAAGCTACAAGTCTTTACCAAAGCTATTTTCAGAGCTAAATTTTGTGGGATTGACACCTTTACACGCCATTGCTAATTTGAATATGGAACTAGTCAATAACTGTCTATTTATCAGCAGGCACACAATGTCCAAAACACCAAAACCTAGTGTAGTAATTTTTGCCAAGAACATCGCGCATGTAGCAAAGTTTTACGAAGAAATTGCATCTATGTCAATCGTGTTTATGGACATAGATCATCTTGTGCTTGATGCTGAATATTTTCAGGTAGTAATACATGGCATACCACAAGAGATCGCCGAAACCATCAAGATTACCGAGCCACCGTTAATTCGTGATAATATGCCGATGAAGCTGTGCCTACCTGTTATCAGCATTGCCGAAGCCCGCGCCAAAGCACTTACTCTTGGAGGACAAGTGAAGCCAAAAAGTAAAGAATGGGAAGCTCATGGCTTTAGGGCGTGTGATGGATGTGATCCAGAAGGCAATGTCATCCAAGTACGAGAAAGTGCAACTTAACTTTTAGTAACACCGGAATACCAATAATATTCCACTTGCATAGAGGTTAAGTTATAAGCAGGCACCAACTGTTTAATCGTTACTTATAAAAAAGGATCTAACATGAGTAAACTATTTATTCTATGATTGCTGACAGCTTCATTTTACTTTACTTGGCTCTTTGTAACTCTTCTTGATAAAGCAAATCCATCTGTTGCTGTAGTAGGTGCCATGGCTACTCTTTTAGTGGGTGGTGGTGGTGTTCTGTACACACAAGCACAGATCAAAGAACGTGAAGTTGATGAAGCTCATAGGCTAAGTAAAGTTGAAATGTATAAAAAATTCCTCGATATGATTTCAAAAACAATGGCTGCCCAAAATCCGAACTTATCTATTACAGCAATTTTCAAGTGAAAGAGCTATATTAATTGGACTAAATGGAGAGGGTGATGGGAAAACCATATTCAGTGGATCTGCGCCAACGGATTTTAGCTGCCTACTTCAATAAAGAAGGCTCACAACGAATAATTGCC
>JBBRQP010000147.1:0-4385 GCA_038226175.1 Gloeobacterales cyanobacterium | reverse complement strand
TATAGCGGTCAAAGGCTTTTTTAACCCGTTCAGTACAGTTTTGTAAAACCTGAGAGTGAAGTTCGCCATATTCAGGAAATAGTTTCTTTATATTGAGTAAATCTTTTTTCTGCCAGTAATAATCAGGCTGTTCCACAGTGGAGACAATGGAACAGGCATTGACTGGGCAACGAGTAGATTCATACCAGTTAAACCTTTCTGCTAACCGATAGTTATACTGTCTACGCAATAGTTCAAGCCATTCATCTACTTGAGTGATTTGAGCAGAAGTAGGATGCAGCTTATACTTGTAAGCAACTATTATGGGTCAATCATACCCTATCTCTAGTTAACTTTTAAGCTCCTTGCCAGTCGCGGCGGCTCATATCTCTAACGCATAGAGCGCGGAGCCTACGCCGCGCAAGCTAAAACTGATCCTATATCTATTGGATCACCCGGGCAATGGCGAAAGCTACACTCGCAGCTAACCCGCCAATTAGTGCCGTTTGTGCCGCACTTTTGAGGGGAGAAGTTCCGGTAAATTGGCCTTTGATATAGCCAAATATTGTTAGAGCCGCGAGCGTAGCCATAGCAGAAACTAACAGAGCTTGGCTGATTGTTGACAAGAAAAAGTAGGGTGCCAGCGGAATCAATCCCCCCGCAATATACGCTCCTGCAATCGTTATGGCACTGGTCAAAGCCCGTTTAGGATTAGGTTGCTCTAGTCCTAGTTCAAAGCGCATCATAAAAGCAACCCAGGCTTGGGGATTACGGCGCAGAGCATCCACTACGGGTTTACTTTCTTGCTCACTCACGCCATAGGTTTGTAGAACCGCAATAATCTCTTGGGCTTCGGTGAGGGGTTGTTCTTTAATTTCTAATTCCTCGCGCCGATGTTCTTTGACATAATATTCCGCGTCACTTTTGGCAGCTAAATAGCCCCCCAAGCCCATCGCAATCGACCCAGCCGCAATTTCTGCTAGACCCGCCGTAATAATTAGATTGGTTGCACTCGCAGCACCCGCCAAACCAGCGGCTAAGGCAAAGGGTACGGTCAAGCCATCGGACATGCCAATCACGAGATCACGCACCACATCAGAGGCCATAAAATGTTTTTCTAAGTGAGCAGTCTGAGGCATATAGTATCTCCTTTCGTTTACAATTGGGCGAGCATTTTATGGGTCTGCGGAATAACCCGTACATTGGGCAAATAATGACAGACTAAGGCTTGCCAAGCCAAGACTTGGGCAGGGCTTGGAGCCATTTCACCACCTAAGGGTGTAACAGGTTGCAAGACGGTTAAGGTCTCAGGATTAATCCCTGCCACTAACTGACTAGCTTGGATTAAGTCTTCGGTTGTCGTATCAGCGGTAATCACCCACTTTGTGTAAAAATTTACTTTGTTTGTAGCTGCTAAGGTCAAGCACTGTTGATGTTCTGTCCATAATGGTTTCTCTTGACAGGAAGAGGGTAGCTTGATGTCCATGGAGATCCAGTCCAAATAAGGAATAATCTGGGCTAATTCTTGAGGGCGATGACCACCTGTTTCCAGATAAATCGGGAGCGGACATAGGGGCAAAAATTCCTGTAAAAAAAGATGCTGCAAAAGTGGCTCGCCACCCGTCAGGCTCAGATGCGTGTGAGGATAACTCATCTCTAATTGCTCAATCCAGTCTCGTAATTGCTCAGCTGTAACCGGATTAGTAATCTCTACAAAATCTCGTTCACCGCTGTGTTGCTCCACGCGGCCCTGCGAGCTGACGCGGTGCGTATGGGGCGTATCACACCAGCTACAGCATAAATCACAGCCACCCAACCGCACAAAAAGTTGACGCTCACCCACCAAAGGCCCTTCACCTTGAATTGCCGAAAAAATCTCAACGAGCCACGCTTGCGCCATGAGTTCTCCTAATCCCCTCTACAATTATGCTCATGTCTTTCCTTAAGTTTCCGAGCTTGCGTCTTTGGCGGGTACGCGAACCAATTCCCCCATTGGTTTATGGCATTTTTGTGGCGATTTCTTTGGGTCTACCGCTGCTGTTGTGGATTAGCGTCAGCCAACTACACTGGGTTGACCCGCTATTTTTACCTGCACCGCAGCGGGTACTCCAAAAACTAATTCAGCTTTTTACTGAAGACACCCTTTGGCAAGACCTCGGCGCGAGTTTACGCCGGGTAGCCTTGGGGTTTTTGCTGACGGTGGTGATCAGTGTGCCTTTAGGCATTTTAGTGGGAGCTTTTCCGGTAATGGCGGGACTAGTCGAACCCTTTGGAGCTTTGCTACGTTATTTGCCTGCTTCAGCCTTTGTGCCGTTATTGATTCTCTGGTTAGGCTTGGGAGAACCACCTAAAATCGCATTGATTTTTTTTGGGACAGTATTTTATACCTTAGTGTTGGTAGCTAATGCGGTGCGGGCTTTACCAATATCTTGGATTAAAGTTAGCTATACCCTAGGTGCCAATCGCTGGCAGGTTTTGACACGGGTGATTTTGCCCGGTGTGTTGCCTAATATTTTGGATGGGTGCCGTATCAATTTAGGTTTAGCCTGGAATCTAGTTATTCTCGCGGAATTAGTCGCTTCGGATTCGGGCTTAGGTTATCGTATTTTGCGGGCGCAACGCTTTCTGGAGACAGAAACTATGTTTGTGGGATTGGTCTGTATTGGCGTCGTCGGTGTGCTCTTAGATGTCGGCTTACGCTTAATTCGCTGGTGGACGTTACCATGGGCACGTTGAGTTGGTAAGATAACAAAGCACGCGGGTGTAGTTTACTGGTAAAACCACAGTCTTCCAAACTGTAGTAGCGGGTTCGATTCCCGCCACCCGCTCCATATTCATAAAGCCTGGAACACCGTCACTAAGACGCTTCCAGGCTTTCTTATTAGCACATATTAAATGAGCCAGACTGGAGGTTAAACAAGACGATTTAGCCTAATTCGCCCACATTTACACCCGTTATGCCAGAATTTTAAGCAAGGATTTAAGCAAGGAAAATATGCTTAAAAAACGTGAAACAGGCTCTCCACAAGTTTCTTCGCCAGATCCCCTGGTAGAAATCAATGCACGCTTACGCACAGCTCAAATTGGGGTAGCAATTCAATGTTTAGGCAAACGGCTCTATCTACAAGCCACACTCCCACCTAAACTAGGGAGTAAGAAAAACCATGCTCACCAGCAGCGCATCACACTGGGCATCTATGCTAATCCAGCCGGATATAAACGCGCGGAGGCGGAAGCCAGGAAAATTGGTGGCGAATTGGCAATGAACCAGTTCTGCTGGGAGGACTGGCAGGCATACCAAATCTAAAAGTTCTAAAACTCAAAGTACCTACACAGCCAATTACCGGGATATCTGGAAAAAACTCAGTCTCGAACAGCCCTTCACATCTGCATTTTGCCGGGAGGCCATCACAGCAGTCCCCCCAGAGCAGGCTAGAACGCGACTCAAGATGTATCACGCACTTTCATCTTTAGTGAAGTTGGCGTCACTCACACTAGATTTTGATCTGTGTGACTATCGCGGACACTATGACATGCAGTCTCGTACTCCTAAAGAACTCCCTACGGACGAAGAGATTGCCTCTTGGTGGGCTAAGATTTGCCATCCCGAATGGAAGTACATATTTGGTCTGATGGCAACTTACGGGTTACGTAACCATGAAGCACTTAAAGCCGATGTTTCTGCCCTGAGCGTGGGTGGTGTCGTAATACGCATCCCTCAAGATACAAAAACAGGAGTACGGGAGGTTTATCCTTACTATCCAGAGTGGGTAGATGCCTTTAACTTACGGATAGATCTACGCCCTACCTATAACCCTAAATTGGCTAACAGGGTGCTGGGAGCTAAAGTAGGTAAGGCTTTTGCTCATATTGGTTTACCTTTCCAAGTAGGGCTTTTGCGTCATGCATACGGGGTACGCATGATC
The DNA here is from genome assembly GCA_038226175.1 of Gloeobacterales cyanobacterium. GTDB lineage: Bacteria > Cyanobacteriota > Cyanobacteriia > Gloeobacterales > Anthocerotibacteraceae > JBBRQP01. Next base: position 480 of record JBBRQP010000147.1, on the reverse strand, counting down.
TATTTTGGTGTGGAAGTTGGGATAGCTGCTGATTATATGGGTCATGGTATTGAAGTTCATGTCAAAGATTATCGTCAATGGCTAAGGGGAGAACACAGGTTACTAGCCCATGAGCAATCCATAAATCGTCCCGACCGCCCACAAGCACCTCAACCTCCAATCAGTTTTTTGTAGTGTGAAGCACGTTTTTCTGGTGGAACACTTAAGGCTGTCCTTATTTTTACTAAGTCCCAACGATAGGTTGGACGCTTGGCTCCAGCAAGGCTACTAACAATATAGTGATGCCCAATTTTAAGAAAGCCGGACTCTCGGAGCCGATAGAGGGTCTTAATATCTAACCCTACAGCAATTTTCAAGTGAAAGAGCTATATTAATTGGACTAAATGGAGAGGGTGATGGGAAAACCATATTCAGTGGATCTGCGCCAACGGATTTTAGCTGCCTACTTCAATAAAGAAGGCTCACAACGAATAATTGCCG
>JBBRQP010000146.1:0-4436 GCA_038226175.1 Gloeobacterales cyanobacterium | reverse complement strand
GGCAATTATTCGTTGTGAGCCTTCTTTATTGAAGTAGGCAGCTAAAATCCGTTGGCGCAGATCCACTGAATATGGTTTTCCCATCACCCTCTCCATTTAGTCCAATTAATATAGCTCTTTCACTTGAAAATTGCTGTAAGATACCAAGGGGGGCTATCTCCCCTTTTATCAGAAGGAATGACCATACCGGAAGAATCGCCCCTATGGGATAGGGATCAATAGAAAAAGCTTAGTAGTTCCTTTGCAAGAAATAGTTCTAGATCAGTATTAGCCAGTTAACACTGCCCATTATCAGCCGCAGATCAACTTTGCATCATAGTCAATAACCATTGGTGGTCAGTGTGCATGGGCGTTGTTAGGCAGCGGCTATATTCCTCCCGTTACATCAACAAATGAACCTGTTGTGTAGGAAGCCTCATCTGACGATAACCACAAAATTGCCTGTGCCACTTCCATCACTTCTCCTCCTCGCTTCATTGGAATAAACGCCTTAACTCGATCAACACGATTCGGCTCACCTCCACTGGCATGAATATCCGTATAAATCACCCCAGGACGGACAGCGTTCACCCGAACCCCCTCGCTGGCAACTTCCTTTGCAAGTCCAATCGTCATCGTATCGATCGCTCCTTTAGAAGCCGCATAGTCTACATATTCGCCGGGAGAGCCAAGACGAGAAGCCCCTGATGAGACGTTAACGATTGCGCCACCAAGACCACCATGTCGGGTAGACATTCGTTTAACTGCTTCTCTCGCACACAAGAAACTACCTGTAATGTTTGTCGTAAAGACTCGATTTAAACGATCAACATCCATGCTTTCCAACCTCATTTGCGGTGCTAGAATTCCGGCATTATTAATTAGAGCAGTCACGCAGCCTAGCTGTTGATCGACTTTGTTAAAGAGATGGATAACGTCAGTCTCTGAAGCTACATCAGCAGCGACTGCGATCGCTCTACCACCAAGCTGTTGGATTGAATCGACAATCCTATTTGCAGCTTCTTGATTATGAAGATAAGTGAGGCAAACAGCATAACCTCGTTCGGCAGCAAGGCTGGCGGTAGCGGCACCAATGCCACGACTACCCCCTGTAACGATCATGACTTTGTTCATCGCTGTAGTAATCTAAAAGATACTTATACCATAAGCATAGTGTTCAATTAGGGGTCGCTTTGACCCGCAGCCAGCAGAAAGGAAAAAAACGTAGGCTTGTATCTTGAAAGCTAACCGGGTAACCAGGTAGTACTGGTGCTAGGCATACTTCCTGCGGAAGAAGTAAAAGGCAGAAGTAGTGTCTAGGATAAGAAAGTCCTACTCATTCTTCAACCATGAATGCTTCTCTGCGTGTTTTATTTGTTGTAGGGTCTCTCCTGCTACCCCTGAGTGTTACGGCTCAGTCTTTGTCCCCTGTCCTTCAAGTAGCTGCTGAGCCGATCCAAAACCTGAGAGACCGCCGCGCTGAGGGTGCTAAGCCGATTCAAAACCTGAGAGACCGCCGTGCTGAGGGCGCTAAGCCAATCCAAAACCTAAGAGACCGTCGCACGGAAGGTGAGCGCCAAGTAGACAAACGCCGTGGTGAACGTCGTCAATATATCAGACGTCACCGACCGTAGTCTTTGGAAAGTAGCCTTACTGATTTAGCCAAATCAGTAAGGTTAGCAAATATAGGGAGTTAGCGTAAAATCGTCCTACCCGTATCTTCACATCTAAGAGTAGTAACTCGAAGTGCACCTGTAGCAGAGCCTGTCGGTACTTGTGACTTTGCCCCAGTTTAGTGGATAGTGCCTTTATGTTACCTGCTGTTAAACAGCAGAATAGACTTTTTCAACCTCGACCAAGAAGAGATAAATACTCTCCAGCAAATAATGAGCAACTGACCGACGTATAATGCAGCGGCAACAAGCAAACAACTAATGGGCAAGAACTGCCCAGCAGATGCTCACCATGCAACTACCAGTAATACCGCAAGTAAAGCAAAAGTGCAGCTCGGAGCCGTTACAAGCTAGGAATAATGTCCCACCGACTATTGCTGAGTGCAAAACATGGGAGGAAGCAGAAGAATCAAAAGGCAGAGGAGAACCTAGCGAGCTGTTTTGGTACGAAGACACGCTCGACGACCTGGATTTAGGGTGATGGCGGGGGTAACACCTGAAGGTATCGCCCAGAGCTGTCTGCTTCTATCGCTACAATCGGATCATGTTCACAGTTTTTTGCATACTCCAACATGACTTGAACAAAAGGACGATGTGGATATGTGCTTTCCCACTAGCTGATAATTTCTTTGATCTCATCGGGAGTGAAAGTTTGCAAAGATACCTGCATTTGATGATAGGCAAGCCGGCGTTGGCGAAGACACCATGCTTGCCCAAAGAAAGCCAGAATATTAGCATCTTCTTCGGACATCTGCCCATAGGTGGGATCTAGCTGTTTTCTACGCCGACTCTCGCCTATGGATTCGCCCAGAACCTGTCTCTACTATTGTGGTGTGGATATAGCAAAGGTGCAAAAGAGGGTTGGGGAGCAAGGGAACGGTAAATGCACTTAAGAGCTGGTCTCTCAGCCGGACATTCTCTTAGTAACCTCTCCCTATAACCTCAATATCTGAGCCAATCCCACTTTTTTGGATTTGACGCCATTCAAGTTGGAGAAAGTCTGTTTTGCTACCCGACAGCAGGAAGCATAAAGTCACTGTCCAGTAAGCCGGAGCAAGGTCAAGTTACATTTGCAGGAGACTATGCAATGGCTGAAGGTTCAGCAAATAAGGCCATCAACATTATAAATAGAAAATGGAGTAAAAATTAGTTACACATGAAGTAGTAGCTTTAACTTCTGTCTCTGGGTACAAGCTTAATACTTGTTATACCTTCAAGCTTTAAATACCTTACAAGGATCTATCCCATGAAATCAAATTCACTAGTTTTTGTTCTCTGCGCTGGCTTGATACTAAGTTTTTCAGCCCAAGCTCAGGAGATGAAGCCAGACACAATGATGGAGCACAAAGGCACAGGTGACATGATGATGGAACACAAAAACATGTCAGGCATGATGATGAAAGACCTTGGTTCAGCAGATAGCAACTACGACTTACGGTTTATCAATGCGATGATGGAGCATCATGAAGGGGCTATAGTGATGGCTCAAGATGCTCTGAAAAAGTCTAAACGGCCTGAGGTTCAAAAACTTGCTAAAGAGATCATCACAGCACAACAGCAAGAAATAGCTCAGATGAAGAGTTGGCGCAAAGAATGGTACAACCAGTAGTCAATACTTTCTTGATTTATCAACAGCTCTCACTCTAGCTTGGTCAGGGTGAGAGCAAACTTAGAAGAACCTGGCACCTGACCTTGTCCCGAACTAACAGACACTTCGCTAAAGTTGTTCCATCAGTGCAAGATTAACTTGAGCTTTTCAATCTTATTGAGGGTTGCGGTCTCCCTAGCCCGGTCGCCCACTTGTTTAAAGATAGTCAGAGCTTGCTTGAGGGTAGGGAGAGCCTTGTGAAGCTGACCCGTATTGATATAGATCGACCCAATATCATAGAGCGTGATCGCCTCTCCTGACCGATTGCCTACTTCCTTATGAATAGACAGAGATTGCATAAGCAAAGCTAATGCCTTTTGGGGTTGACCGAGATGGCTATAAGCCTCGCCCATATTGCTTAATGTGCCTCCTACTCCGGCTCGGTCGTCCATCTGCTTCTCTATGAGCAGAGCTTGACTATAAAATTCTAGAGCTTTCTGGGTTTGGTCAGTACCGCTGTAGACTAGCCCAATATTTTCTAAAGCCTTGGCTTCCCGTGCACGGTCGCCTAGTTTCTGGAAAATGGGCAAAGCTTGCTGGAAGAATGGCAACGCCTTCTGGGATTGATCAGTAATGATATAAGCCAACCCAATATTATTGAGTACGCTTGCCTCTTGTGTCTGGCTACCCACTTCCTGGGAGATAGGTAGAGCCTGATTGAAGAATGGTAATGCCTGATTAGGTTGACTCATACCTAAGTAAATCACTCCCATGTTATTAAGTGCAGAGGCTTCTCCAGCGCGGTCACCTAGTTCTTTAGTGAGCGACAAAACCTGATTAAGGTATTCCAGTGCTTTTTGAGGTTGACCAATTGCTTGGTAGACTGATCCTATATTTCTAAGTATGGTGAACTCTTGGGCTTGGTCACCCACTTCTCTATTAATAGATAAAGCTTGATTAAAAAATGACAAAGCCTTCTGGGGTTGACCAGTATTACTGAAGACTGTCCCAATAGTGTTAAGAGTTTTCGGAATGTGTCAATAGAAAAGAGACATTTCGTAAAAAGAATTAGTGAGTTACCTCCTTTGTGTCGGTGGGCGGGTTAATCCACACAGCGGTGGGTACTTCTGCTGGAATGGGTACACCCCGGACAAACCTTTCTGGGTGAACTTTGTATGCTGCCTCCAAAACCTGTT
>JBBRQP010000145.1:0-4478 GCA_038226175.1 Gloeobacterales cyanobacterium | reverse complement strand
TAACCAAATAATTTGCAGGTGGGTGCGTTCCACCCCGTCCGTTGCTTGGCGGTAGCGCTTTTCTAATTCTTCCACACTCAGGTGGTTCACAAGACTGAGGTTCTTTACCACACCTTATTCTATAAGCGGAAAGTGTATTAGTTATAGCTTTGGGGACTTCTAAATTTAACTCGCCCAGAGTTTTATTCCAGTAACGGTTGCGTGTATCTTTGACCTGAAAGAATACAGCCTCCTGGTGGTCGGCGCGTTGGGAGTGGCTTACGCAGCGTAATAAGGAACGTACTTGACCTTCTCGTTTATAAAAATACTGCTCCAATTTACTTTTGGACTTACAGATCGGACAGGGGTGAGAAGTTTTCTTGGGCGGCGGGATGTCAGTATCTTTGGTGCGGGCGGTTGGTTGCTCCCATTGATTGGTACGGCTATTGAGAAACATCACGGTTTTAGGGCAGACTTTGCAGCTGAGGAAAGCTCCACTAGTGCATTTAACACTAGGGATTTTGGTCATCGGTTGTCCACAACTAGGACAGGGTTGGTCACTTGTTTCCCCTTTATTGAAGTTAGGCCGGGGTGGTGCATGGTGACGGGCAGCATCGAGCATGGGTTGGAATTCGCGTCGGTTCCACCCGGTTAAATATTTCTGCCAGGCTAGTTTGCCATGGGCAATAGCATCCAAGTCATGCTCCATCTGGGCAGTCGTCTCAATGTTCGTGAAGAGGGGAAGGTGGTTTGTCAGAGCTTCATCGACCTGTAAACCCAAAGCTGTAGGTTCGAGAACTTTGCCGCTCAAAGTTACATAGGCACGATCCTTGAGAGTTTTGACCGTACTGGCATAGGTACTAGGCCGCCCAATGCCCACATGTTCCATTTGCGCAACGAGTTTGGCTTCGGAGTAACGGGGTAAGGGTTGGGTACGTTTTTTCTCACTGCCAGATGTTTTGAGGGTAAGAGTTTGTCTTGGTGTGAGGGTAGGTAGTTGAAGTTCTTTGGCTAAATCATTCCAGTAGTAGGTATAGCCCGCAAACTCGACAGTACTACCGCGACTTTCCCATAGGATGCCTGCGGATTGGGTACGGATAAGAACTTTACGCAGACGAGCTGATGCACATAAAGAAGCAACCGTGCGCCGCCAGATTAGATCATAGAGACCATACTCCTCGGTCGTCAGCATAGGCCGGAGTAAGTCGGGGGTGAGAGTTACATCACTGGGATGGATAGCTTCGTGAGCTTCTTGGGCATTAGCTTTGGTTTTATGAACTGTGGTCTTGGTAGGTAAATTCTGGGGGTGATGGGTCTTGAGATAGGTTTGGACGGTAGTAACAAATTCTGGAGCTAAGGTAGTGGCATCAGTACGCATATAGGTGATCACGCCTTTAGTCTCACCATTGGCTAGCGTTACCCCCTCGTAGAGTTTCTGAGCAATAGCCATAGTACGCTCTGGACTTAACCCCAGCTGATTACCAGCTATTTGCTGAAGAGAACTGGTGATAAATGGTGGAGGTGGGAGTTTAGGAGTAGTTTTTCCTGTACACTCAGTCACCTGATGGGGTTGACTACGGGCTATCTGTACAAGACGGTCAGCTTCGGTTTGAGAAAGGACACGAGTACTTTCTGGCTTAAGTTGGTCTTTGCTGTTGGCTAATCGGTTGGGTTGGGTGTCGGTGTCAGGCTCATCGGTGATAGCTGATATGGCTGACCCTTTGTAATAGGCGCGTAACAAGCCCTGGTCTAGGGCATAATCCACATAAACGCTCCAATATTCCTGCGGGATAAAAGCTAATATTTCTCGTTCTCTGGCACATAGCAAGTGTAAAGTAGCACTCTGGACACGACCAGCACTCTTGGCACCAGGGACGAGATGACGTAAGACACTAGAACCGCGATAACCCGCTAATTTATCTAGGAATCATGGGCGCGTTGAGCTTCGACTAAAGGTAAATCGAGCGGACATGGTGACTTGAGCGCAGCTTGGACGGCCTCGCGGGTGATTGCTGAATAAACAACGCGACGGGGATTTTTAAGACCGCGAACTTGGGCAATATGCCAAGAGATAGCCTCGCCTTCACGGTCGGGGTCAGAGGCAAGATAGACCTGCTGGTCACCTCTGATAGCGGCACGTAGACGGGCGATGACTTCTTGACCACGGGCTTCACGCGCCACATAGCGACACTGCACTTGGTCATCAATCAGGTCAAAGCCCAGATTGTCTAGGCCATCTTGGGCTAACTCACGGATATGACCCATACTCGCTAAGACTTGCCAGCCTGCGCCCAGGATCGACTTTAGCGTTTTAGTTTTACCGGGAGACTCGACGATAAGGATGGGCATGGGAATGGTGGGGCGTTATAGCTTTTATAACCTCTCTATTGTAAGGATATGCCTAAAGATGAAACTCTCCCGACACGTATTCTTAGCGCGGGGCTTAGGCTAAGGAGCTAATTGCATTAGGTTTGAGGCTGCAATCTTTGTATAAATACAATCTTTTATCGTCTGTTGACAGATATATTGCTTGAGTTGCACTTCCTGGCTTTATATCAATTTTTCACTAATGAAATATATCTATTTAATGATTCTTTTGACCACCATTAGGGGGAGGTATTCCGATTCTTATTACTAGCAAGCACTTATGAGCAACAAAATCCTACTGATTAATAATTTTAAGTCTCCGTATCCAACTTTTTGAGCTACTGTAATGGCTTTCCTGATTGAAGTATTTACCGACATCCTAATAGAAACTTATATCTGAGAAATTACGGATAACTCTACCGTATTTTCTTCACTTCCTTAAAAAAATAGTCTGTGATATTTTTAATTTATCTTTCGTTTAAGGTAATACTATGACACTTTTAATGCTGGATATATTGCTATCTCAAGTCCGAACTAGACAAGTTAGTTTTAGTGTTTATTTAAGAAATTTTTATTGTCTGATTTGGTTGCTTTTTTGTTCTACATCAGGCGCACAAACTAGTTCTATCACACTAACTTTTAATAGTGAGAATGGTGCCTTACCACTAGCTACCTTGTTGCAAGCCAAAAATGGTACTTTTTATGGTACAACGACCGAAGGCGGGACAGGCTTGTGTGCAAATCCCTTTAATATGGTTGGCTGTGGCACAATTTTTGGCTGGCTCCCGACGGGTACCCTAACTACCTTAATCAATTTTAATGGCAGTAATGGCAGCCATCCCGCAGCAGAGTTAGTCCAAGATGCGTTTGGCTCGTTGTACGGAACCACTGCTGACGGTGGGAGCGGCGGTGCTGGCACAGTATTTAAAATCACATCAAAAGGCGTCTTTACTACACTAGCTAACTTTAATACTGCTAATGGGTCAAAACCTATAGCAGGGCTAGTTCAGGATGCCTACAACAATCTTTATGGCACAACTTATGAAGGTGGGTTAGCGGGGTATGGGACTATTTTTAAAATATCCTCTGGTGGGTCTGTAACGACATTAGCTGATTTTGTGGGATCTAATGGAGCCAATCCTTTTAGTAAATTGGTATTAGCGACTGATGGAAATCTTTGTGGCACGACTTTCTATGGAGGCTCGGGTCTATGTCAAAACTTTGGTCAGGCTAATGGTTGTGGCACAATTTTTAAAATAACACCCTCCGGTATTTTGACTACTCTTGTAAATTTTAATACCAATAATGGTGCTTATCCTCGCTCTGGCTTCCTATTAGGATTAGACGGAAATTTTTATGGTACAACGTTCTCTGGGGGCGGGTCGTCTGGTAATGGAACTGTCTTTCAGATGACTTCTACAGGGATGCTCTCGACCCTAGTCACGTTTAATGGTGGCAACGGCAATAACCCTACTGGGCTTATTTTAGGTAGTGATGGCAGTTATTATGGCGTAACATTTTCGGGGGGAGATTTTGGCTCAGGAGTATTATTTCGGTTAGCACCCGATGGCACATGCACGCCCCTAGTAAATTTTGATGGCACCAATGGATCATGGCCGATCGGGATTACACAGGGTAATAATGGCACCTTTTATGGAACAAGTATAGGGGGCGGAACCTTAGGCAAAGGCATTATTTTTAGTGTGGCAGGAGCCTTAACTACAGTGCCAACTCTGACCAATCTTAGTCCTCGACAAGGTGCTGCAGATACCGAAGTCATCATAACTGGTGCAAATCTGACTTCAACTTTAGGAGTGACATTTAATGCAATAACAGCAACTTTTATAGTTAACTCTGATAGCCAACTCACTGCCATTGTTCCAAGAGGTGCAAGCACGGGTACTATCGCAGTTACGAACCCAAGTGGAACCAGTGTAAGTTCTCAAAGTTTTACTGTATTACCATCTGCTCCGACTCTCACAAGTTTTAGTCCTAGTAGGCAGCCACAAGTAGGTTGACGAATAAAAAATGAGGAAAAATGAGGGTATACCGAATACAGCCACAGGGGTACCCGTGCAGAAAAAATACGTTGTCCAGCTGTCTGAACCAGAAAGACAAGATCTGCTAGCTAT
>JBBRQP010000144.1:0-4504 GCA_038226175.1 Gloeobacterales cyanobacterium | reverse complement strand
TAGCTAGCAGATCTTGTCTTTCTGGTTCAGACAGCTGGACAACGTATTTTTTCTGCACGGGTACCCCTGTGGCTGTATTCGGTATACCCTCATTTTTCCTCATTTTTTATTCGTCAACCTACTTGTGGCTGCCTACTAGTGAGCTGTGGCTAGTGAGCTGAATCAACTCTGGTGTGTCCACTGAACCAGAAATGCGAGTGTGTCTTCATCAACCAGAATACTGAGACCGCTCTTCAGCTCCTCACAGAATGCCCCTAGAAGCCTCAGAGCGATAATTAAGGGTTTATGGGATCAGGTACTTATTCGAGCGCGTAGCCTCAAATAAATAGGGCTGTGTAGCCATTTCCTAGGTAAGTTGCCACAGGACACCAAAGGTTATCTATTCCGTGGACGAGCTTTTACGGAGGTCTTCTTTCCTACTCGTCCCATCGCTTAGCTCAGGGGCAGATTAACTCAAGCCAAGCCGTCAAATTTACCAGCGGGGAGGAGTAATCGGTTGAACCCCTCTTCTCCCCCGCTGGCAAAACACACCTACAGGTTGCTCAAAAGCTGATATGGACACAAGGTTGAGCTGCGTTAGGACACAAATTGAGTGACAAATCGCAGGCTGATACCGCTTTTTTTCTCCTCTTGCTTCTTTTCTTTCTTATTCTTATTTGATTAGAGAAAGATTAGAAGAAGATTAGAGGGTTTTTTGGTCTTGTTTGAAATCCATACACCGTAACGATCTTAGGAGTTTTCCACAGCGTACTACAAACTGCCGAACCCCGATACTACAGACTGTCGAACCCCGATAGTTTAGACTGTCGAACCCCGATAGCTGACTGTCGAACCCCGATAGTTAGACTGTCGAACCCCGATAGTTAGACTGTCGAACCCCGATAGTTTCGGCTTACAATCACTGTATCGTTTTCAAGTTTGTAACATACCAAAAAATCAACACTTACCAGCTCTTCCAATGCTGCGATCAATTGCTGCTTAAAACTGGACGGTCTTTTGTTTTGGCTTCCAGTTATTTTGTAGAGCGTTTCGATCTTGAGAGGATACGGCTCTTTGTGCGTGCTGTAAAAGCCATGAAGAGCTTGTGCCAGTGGTCTTCGCCTTAGCCCTTGCCTCTGCTGCCAGTCAATCGCTGTCCAGTTGCTCTCGTTGTAGAGCCTAAGCATGTCGCGGTTTAACCTGATTGCATACCTAGCCGTCGCGTACTCTTTGACGCTTGACTCGATCATATGACCAGCAAACATACCATTTTCACTTTCAATCTCAACCATGCCTGCTGTAAGTCGCAAGATACCCTGATGCAGTCGTTCATAGTCGTCGCCGCCAGTGGCTAAATCCATTGCTTGCAATATTCCATAAGCTGTAAACGAACATTCATAACCAAGGTGATAGGTACGTGCCAAATGAACTATCGTTTCCCATAGGGTTAAATCTTCTTGGTTAAACTGTTGACCCGTAAAACGCACCGTAATGCCATTGAGGCTGCCTAGTACTTCACCATCAAGCCGTCGTCTATCCTTGCTCTGTATGGCCGAAAATAAGGCGCTACGCAGAAAACTGTTGGGCGTTCCCCGTTTTGACTCTGGCCACAAAGGAAGTTGGAGATCCTGCGCTGCTTCTTTCTTTGCTGCCAATGCCTTCATTCTGGTAATGGATGCATTGACTTGCTGAAGTTGATCTTCCTTCACGCTTGCTGTCCTTGTATGGTTCTGGGTTGCCACTATTTTGACAGCAACACAAGTGATTATCTGCTAGAGAAGCAAAAATGTCTTGTAAGCCCAAATTTTGCCCCTAGGAGCGTTCTAATCTACCAACCACAGAGGGAGGGGGTCTAGGTCGAACGTGGAGCCTGCTCCTTTATAATCAAGGCCATGGACATAGACCACGACCAACTTTTCAAGCAGCTGCTCTCTACGTTTTTTCTAGAGTTTATAGAGCTTTTCTTTCCAGAGGTCTTGGCTTATCTGGAGCCGGATTCACTTATTTTTTTGGAGCAGGAGTTTTTTACGGATATTCTCCTAGGTGAGCGAAAACTACTCGATGTGGTCGTCCAGGCTCGCTTCAAGAATGTGCCTCTATCGCCTAGTCTGAGCAGAGAAACTTGCTTTCTAATCCATGTCGAGAATCAAGCAACAACCGCACCCAAATTTCCAGAAAGGGTATTCCGCTACCTGATCCGGCTTTTTGAGAAACACAATTTACCCGTATTCCCTATTGTTATTTTTTCTTTTGATGAGCCGCTGCGAGCAGAGCCTTCCTCGTTCAAGATTGAGTTTCCGGGCTTCCAAGTCTTGGAGTTTAACTTCAAAGTCATCCAACTCAACCGCTTAAACTGGCGCGATTTTTTGAACCGTCCCAATCCAGTGGCTAGTGCCTTGATGAGCAAAATGCGGATCGCCCCTGAAGACCGACCCCGAGTAAAAGTAGAGTGTTTACGGCTTTTGGTGACGCTGCAACTTGATCCCGCGCGAATGCAACTAATCTCTGGATTTATTGACAGCTACCTTCAGCTTGACGCCCAAGAGGAGAGCCTATTTACTCAGCAAGTGAGTAGAATTAGACCAGTAGAACAGCAGGTGCAGGTCATGCAAATCGTCACCACTTGGATGGAGCGGGGTATTGAAAAAGGGCAGAAGACTGAAGCATTGTCCTTGATCCTTCGTCAATTAACCTATCGGTTCAAATCTCTTTCTAGCGAGACACAACAGCAAATAGGCCAGCTCTCCCTAACTCAGCTAGAGACTCTGAGCCTGGATCTTTTGGGCTTCACAGACTTGGCAGATTTACAGCAATGGCTCGTCCAGAATCTATAAAATTAGGTTTCACGCTCTGAACTTGCTTTCTCAATCTACTTGTTGGTCAAGCTACTTTTCATGAATTCCTTAAAACATGTATTCAGCAATTCATTTAATTTCATATCATGGTCAAGTGCAGCCTGCTTGAAAGAGCGAACAAATTCAGGAGTCATCCTAAATTGCAGAGGTACTAACTCAGATGAAGGAATAGTACCGCGTTGCCGGACAGCACTTCGGGAATGAGGTTTTTCTGGTGTAAGGTCAGCATCAGACAAGGCAACAGTTTTAGCCATTTGGGTTCTCCTTTTCTAGCTTCATTTTTTCATGAAAACATGATTTCAGTTCATTCCATAAACTAGCAATTTCCTGAGCTGCGGGACTTTTACTTCCCATCTCAGGTGCAGTACGTCCCCCCGTCATAGCCATGGCATAGGGAACACGATCTGCTATGAATGCTTCTGCTACAGGCCCATGTTTAGATAGAGCAGCCACTGTCTGAGCCGTGATACTAGCTTGAGGTTTAGCTTGCGTCAAAACGAATAGAAAAGGCTTACCTGCTTCCTTTACTTGGGTGATAGTTTCTGAGACTGCCCAGAGGTCAGCTGGAGATGGTCGAACTGGTATCAAAATAAAATCAGCGAGATCGATTAACGAAGAGTTCTGTTGAGAGACAGTCGGTGCTGTATCCATGAAGCAATAAACCGCCCCTCGCTCTTCTATCGCCACCAGTCCCGCTTTCATGCGCGTAAAAGGCACATCTGCTCGTTGCGGTGTTTCTTGCTCACGACGCTCATGCCACAAGCTGAGAGTGCCTTGCTTATCCGTGTCAATGATCCATACAGGTGTATCACCACTGCGCTCAGCTTCAACCGCTAAATGCGCTACCAGTGTGGTCTTGCCGCTGCCGCCTTTCTGCGACATGACAATGATTGTTTTCATGAAAACATCCTTTCATGATGATATTAAACAGATTGTTTCATGAAATCAGCAATATAAAACATGAAAAAATCTTTCTGCCCAAAGCAGTGGTACCTGAAGAAATAGCCAATATTCTCAATTTGACTGTTGAGCAAGTAACTAGTGTGCTGGCTTAAATTTGGGGGGCTTTAGTCATAGATTAGTCATGATAGGCATGAGGTAGAGTGAGAAGCCTGGCTGGGTAGGGGTTATGGGTATGGTGTAGGTCAGCTCGTTACGCTGAAGGTCAAAGATTTTTGAAGTTTTTTCTTTGATGCTATAGTCTGATTAGGAATTTTGGAACCATGTTTTTCTCGCTCTACTTTTAACCAAAACAGATTTATGGTGTGAGGCTGCAAAGCTAACAAACATTGAGTTTCTGTCTATTGCTGATGAGCTAACATACGATTTTTTCCGAATTTTGAGGCGACCCCAATTAACGCAACGATTCACTTAGTCTCAAGTTAAAGTCCGGCATCACAGAATTTAGGTTTATGAAATATGGAGGCAGCTAACATAGTAATTATCGCTTGGCTCTGGTTTGAAAAAAACTCCACGCCACAGGCCGCCAGTCCACTACCAATGTACTAGAGCTATATAACCAAGTGTGTGGCGCATCTTGAAGAGTATAGAGCTTAACACCAGTTCCGGAGAGGCAGCCATTGAATACCGATAACTGGTAGTTGGGCGATACTCCTGATAAAGGCGCAGGATTGCTATACATAGTTTGACTCGTAGTGCCAAAACAGGTA
>JBBRQP010000143.1:0-4513 GCA_038226175.1 Gloeobacterales cyanobacterium | reverse complement strand
GTGCTTCCAGAGCAACCTTGGCCTTAAACGCTGAGCTGTGTTTTTTGCGGGTCTCTTTCATCTCATTGCTCCTGTTGGTGTCCAGTTTACGGAGCAGGAGACTCGCTTAACTAGCTGTCCAGTTTTCCGGATCCACTATACACCCTTTCCTATCCCTATCTACCAAGCCGTAGATCTCTAGGTGATGAAGTTGGGAATTTGCCTTTAGTGCCTTGACCGACTGAATTACTTGGCTACAGCTACCAACTGGGATCACCAGAAATCTATCGAGAATTTCTCGATAAAGAGGGGCGTCATAGCTGTTATTGTCGCCTTCTACAAAAACAACTGGCTTTCGACTCCCAAGAACTTCGAGTAGTAGTTGCTCTGGTAGATTTTGATCGGGATTAATCACCTCCCAATCCCATGATTGACTGTCGAAGGATTTAAGCCAAATCTTTGTTGCTCCCTCTTGCGCGGACGCGAAATCTACATCGTGTGTCAAGTAGATAAACACACAATCATTGCGTAGTTTTTCTATTTCAGACCAGAGTGGCACCCTTACTGATTTGTGAAGATGTAGTTCCGGTTCGTCGATTACGATTATTCCATCTTTGGGAGTTGCCAAGCATTGACCAACAAGGTAAAAACCTACTCGCTCTCCATCGCTCATTTCTGATGAGTTGTATGGGGAAGACTCTGGATTTTTCACCTTGGTCAGAATTTGCTTTCCGCCTATAACTAATTCACGATGAGGAAATATTTTCTCCCATACACGTTTTAATTCGTCCATTTTTGTTATCGGCGGTTTGACTTTATCATTTGTAGCATTTGATTCTGTCTTAAATGTAGCATTTGATTCACTTTCCTCAGAAAATAAGTAGACCATCAACTTATCAAAGTCACTCACTAGGTGTGTTGCGGGCTTCCCCTGATATTTGAGTGTTGCCTTGTCGAAATCAGGCTTCGGGTGGCCATGTAATAAATTATTTTTCGCCTGATCAATGGAGGTTGAAGTGGTACTGTCTGGCATAACCAATGACTTATGTGCAGAGATTCTATGTACTCTCTCTTTATCAGGCGATTGATTCTCAATCCAACTACCCAGTCTAGTCTTGCCCGAGCCGTTCGCACCTATACAAACAAGACTTTGATGCGTTGTGACTTCATCCTTCTCTGTACTCACTGACTTGGGTAAATATATTATTTTAGATGGAGGAATATCAGACTGGAGCATATTTCGGCTGAACTCCTGTTTTTAAGAGAGCTAAGTAGTGATTAGACTGCACACAAGTATCCCCGATAACATCCAACTTGTAAGAATATACGGCATAGATAGCCATAGAGTCAAACTCTCTTTCTCAAGTTTAGCTATCCCAACAAAGCATTAGTTAGGCTTTGCCCTCAATAAGCAGCCTAAAATTGTGTGGTACTCACAAAATTGAAATCACTGACCTTAAGTCCAGGGAAAAGTCCAGGCGGGGCTTCATTGTCCACCGCACTGAGAGGTTTAGAGAGTTCGGTAGTGCGTTGCAAGATGCCGAGAACACTTTCGTTAAAGCGGAGATTTTTTACACCACCCGTAAATTTGCCATTTTCGATCAGGAATGTACCGTCACGAGTTAAGCCAGTGAGTAAGGTTTCGGCTGGTTTGATATAGCGGACGTACCAGACATGGGTAATGAAAATACCTTTGGTCGTGGATTTAACTAAATCATCAAGAGACTTGTTGGGATCGCCATCCATGAGTAGATTAGCCGGGAAAGGCGTAGGCGTTTGTTTGTTTTTTTGAGCCGTGTAACGATCCCAACGGACTTCTTTGAAGACCCCTTGATCCACCCATTTGACTAGACGCTGAGGTAAACCGCTCTCCCCAAAAGGAAACCCAGGCACCCGCGCATTCATTGGGTCACTATAAAGATTGATATTTTCTGGAGCTAGTTTTTGACCGAGTTTACCACCTGAGAGAAATGTAACGCCATCAAGCGTATCGCGCCCACTCATCAGGTAAAACATGAACCAAACTAATTGGCTAACAGCAGCAGGCGACAGGATCACCGTGTATTTACCCGGCGGGACATCCGTTGGGTTAGCCCCAATTGTCGTTTGTTGTAAAGCCGAGTCGGCTAGTTGAACCGGATTAAGTAAGGCCATATCACTCGCCGTATCTCTAGCCCAGCCCGAACTCGTTGGTGCCGTCATAGTCGTACCGATCAGGCCATTACTCGCTTTGCCATAGGCAAATAAACCCGCTGAATTGGCAAGAACGGAGCCATATTCGCCACTCTCGACTGTGCCAGAAGCGCGAACTTGGGCTTTAAGGGCTTTTTCGGTGATCGTTACAACCCGTTTAGCCCGTTCAGCCGCCGATAAATTAACGGTTTCGAGAGAATAACCCGGTGGCTTGAGATAGGTTTGTGCCGTCAGAAGTGGAACATATTCCGGATCAGGCGGTGCCACTTTGGCCAGGGCTTCCGCACGGCTTAGGGCATCTTGCAGGGCTTCGGGAGCAAGAGAGGTGGTGGTCGCGGCGCCCTTGCGACCATCAAAAGCGCAGTCAATGCGAATATTAGTGGCTTCAACCAAAGTATTTTGGGTGATGGCGTTATTGGCAAAACGGCTAACGGCATTGCGTTGATAATCAATGCTGACCGTCACATCAGGAGCAGTTTTCTTTTTGAGCAGATCCTGGGTCAGTTTCTCGGCAGCATCTCGTGTAATAAAAGTCATCAGGCATTCCTCCCCGGAGCAACATCAATTTGCCGAAAACGAATCGGTGCGGCGCCGTGGCTCATCCGTCCTGCTTGTCCGGGCTGGCCCTTACCGCAATTAAGCACACCGTAGGGTTGCCAATAGGCGGCTCCTGCCACACCATCACAACTGCCCCAAAACTGTGGGGTCACCCCGCGATAGACCACATCCTTAAGCATCTCGGCTTTTTCACCATTGCGGATTCGGTAAAACATATCGCCACCAAACTGGAAATTTAAACGGCGTTGGTCAATACTCCAGGTGCCTGTACCTTCGATGTAGATGCCATCTTTGACCCCTTGGATCAAGTCTGTGGGCGTACCAGAGCCCGGTTCGAGTCCGACATTGGCAATACGTACAATGGGGATAGCATCCCAGCCTTGAGCCCGCGAGGAGCCATGAGAACGCTTAGCACCAATTTTGGGGGCGACCTCACGGTTGGTCGAGTAGTCGTTGAGAATGCCTTCCTTGAGGATGTACCAGCGTTGGGCTTTGACCCCATCATCGTCATAACCCGTTGAGGCTAAACCTTCGGGATAGGTATTATCAGCGACGATGTTGACAAATTTGGAACCGTAGGCAAATTTGCCTTGTTTATCAGTAGTGGCAAAACTGGTGCCAGCATAATCGGCCTCGTAGCCTAGGACACGGTCTAATTCAGTGGCATGACCGACGGATTCATGGATGGTGAGATAAATATTACTGCCATCAAGTACGAGGTCAGTTTTGCCCGTTGGACTGGCTGCTGCACTAAGTTTGGCTTTAGCTTCAGCGGCAACTCGATTGGCTTGCTCACCGAGTTTACCCTGTTCGATATATTCCCAGCCCCCATGACGGGGATAAATTTCGTAGGTGCGTCCCTGTTGGTCATTATTGCCGACGGCTTCAGCATTGATACTGGCGGTAGAAATTAGGCTATCTGTTTGGATAAATGAGCCTTCAGAGGATGCAAAAAACTTGTTGGTTTGGATGAACTGCATTTGTCCGACAGCGACTTTCACCTCGGCGACTTTTTGCATCTGTTCGTTAGCAGTCAATAAAATCTCGGCTTTTTTGGCTAAATCAACACTAAAAGGATCGATGAGACGCGGTGTGATGTAGTGGTCACGATAGGCAGCTTCTGGGGCAAGTACGACAGGGCTAATCATACTCATGGCACTGGCCTTAGCAATTTCGACTGCCAACCGGGCAACGGCAACCGCACTCTCAGGACTGACAATACTCGAGCTGGCAAATCCCCAAGCTCCTTTGTAGAGACAACGCACGCCAAAACCATAGCTCTCAGCATCAACTAAGTCAGCTAAACGGTTGTTGCGTGCGACCAGTGATTGTTCTCGTGTCCGCACTAAGCGGATATCCACATAATCGGCTCCAGCTTTTTTGGCGGTTTTTAGGGCAATTTTACAAAAATCTTCTGCCGCTGCTGGGTCAGCGAGGATTGGTTTCGCCAATCCTGCGGCTTGTAGCTGATCACTCAATAGCATTACAGAGGGCGCGGCAGCCATCCATTTAACAACTTCCCGACGCTGCATGGCGTTTCCTGAGTCTTGAAGATTACAGAGATTGTAGGCTAAACACCCTGAGTCAGTATGTTTGTTCTTGTGAGGTTTGGTGAGAAATAATCTGGTTTATTTTGCATTAGGGGGGTATATAAGGAAAACTGATAGGGGTTATCAGGATAAGAAGATGAGAGAAATGTGACGGTAAGCGTAATATGACGTAACATTTAGGAGTAAACGTCTTCTCAAAGGACTCTGACATGACCGCTACTTTAGAGCGTCGC
>JBBRQP010000142.1:0-4623 GCA_038226175.1 Gloeobacterales cyanobacterium | reverse complement strand
TACGCTCCCAAGGCAAGCGTGACAAAGAAAGTCTTGAAGAAGCGATAGGACAAGGGCTAAAGCGTATTACAGAAACTGATGCGAAAGGTTGGTTCACTCACTCGGGTTATCTTGGTACATCCGTATGAAAACCGCTGTAATATTCATTGCTGCGTATCAAGAGGTATGACCGTTTCTCTGGCACAGTGATCCGCACGAAAGTAGGAAATAGGCTAGAAATCTCTCCCAGCTTGCTTTCTGACCAACCAGCCAGCTCCCTAGGAAGACTTTCGTCCTTATATCTTGCTTAAAGTTGGATAATCAGTATATCCGGCGGCTCCCTGGGAATAGAATGTCGCTGGATTGGGTTGATTTAGCGCGGCACCGAGTTTAATTCGTTCCGGCAGGTCGGGATTAGCCAGGAAACTCGAACCAAAGGCAACCGCATCAATTTGTCCCGCATCAATGGCTGCAGCAGCTTCTGAGGCAGTGTATCCCATATTGGCGATGAGTACTCCCCGATAGTGAGCACGGATCGGAGTCAAGATATCTCCACTCTGCTGTTGAGAGAAATCACTTCGCATCACATGCAGATAGGCAAGATCATAATCATTCAGATGAGTGGCTAACCATGTGGATAGCCCGATCGGATCGCTGTCGATCATGCTGTTGTAACTGTTGAGCGGTGAGATCCGCAGACCCACGCGATCGCTACCCCAAACATCGGAGACAGCTGTGAGCACTTCGAGCATCAACCTGGCTCGGTTGTTAATCGATCCGCCATAGGCTCCTGTCCGATGATTCGAGCCATCCCGAAGAAATTCGTCTAAGAGATAACCATTTGCGCCATGAATTTCCACACCATCGAAGCCTGCCGCTTTCGCATTGACAGCCGCCTGCTTGAAACCAGCCACAATCCCAGAAAGTTCGTCATCTTGTAGTTCCCGTGGCACAACATAGGGCTTTTTGCCCTCTGGGGTATGAACTTCGTCCCCCACGATCGCCATCGGACTAGGAGCGACTGGCTGCTGACCGTTATTCAGCAGAGGATGACAAGCCCGACCGCCATGCCAAATTTGCAGGAAAATGAGACCCCCAGAGGCATGAACTGCCTTAGTTGTTTTCTGCCACCCCATGGTTTGAGCATCAGAGTAAATTCCTGGCTCTCGCCAGAAAGAAGAGTTACCTGCCATTGCCATTGTCGCTTCAGCAATAATTAATCCAGCACTAGCTCGCTGGGCATAATACTCAGCCATCAAATGTCCGGGGAGATGCCCATCTTCAGCACGAGCACGGGTGAGCGGAGCCATCAAAATCCGATTTGGGAGCTTCAGAGCACCCATCTGGAGGGGCTGGAAAAGGGTAGTCATGGTTATTTTGCTCTAGAGGATTTTAAGTCAGTTTCTTGGAAACTTTATCACAACTTTTGCGGATGGTCAGCCTCTGAAGAAGCCATTTGAGAAGACAATGAAAGATCTCAACTGGCTTCTTTAACAGTAACTGGAGTATCACCGTACCGGAGAAACGGTAATACTCACAAGAATAGAAAATAGTCTGCCCCTACCTACTTGTTCCTCAACACAGTTTGTTAGGTTGAAGAGGATAGCTACAGGGATTACCAATGGCAGAATTCTTGAAGTTTCTGGAACAATTTTTTACCCGTTCCTTATTCACCATCAGCGGTACAGCAGTTTCGTTCACATCAATTCTTATTTTCATCGGTGTCATATTAGTTTCGATCTTTCTCTCCCGGCAGGCGCAGCGCGTGGTGAACCGCCTTATAAGTGGCAAGTTAGATGCCACACTCACCTATGTCTTTGAACAGATGGTAGGTGCCACCACGATCATTACTGGTTTGTACATTGCACTTCTGTTTCTGGGCATTGATCTTGGTAGCTTGGTTGTCCTTGTGAGCGCTCTTGGCGTCGGTATTGGTTTTGGCTTGCAAAATATCGCTTCTAACTTAATATCAGGGCTGATTATTCTGTTTGAGCGACCCATCTCTGTGGGTGACCGGGTAACTGTGGGGCAAACCATTGGCAATGTGACTCGTATCGGTTTACGTTCGACCGAAATTGTGACACCTGATAGCATCATGATCATTGTTCCTAATGTTGAATTTGTGAGCGATCGGGTTACGAATTGGACGCGCGGGCGCGCTGAGACCCGCGTCCATTTGCCTATAGGGGTAGCCTATGGCACTGACCTTGAGCACGTGAAGCTGATACTCATAAACTTAGCGCAAAAGGAAGAGAACGTAATCCTTACTCCAGCCCCGGAAGTTTGGCTGGTAAGCTTTGGCGACTCAGCAATCAATCTAGAACTGCTGTTCTGGGTTAATTCTCCTGATTTGATCCCTCGTCTGCGTTCCAAACTCAACTTTGCAATCGAAGCTGCTTTCCGTATGGAGAAAATATCTATGCCCTTCCCACAACGAGATCTTCATATAATTTCTGAAAGCTCAACTAAACCTCTTTTAGGGGTATAGCCGTTATTCTCCGGCACGGTGATCCGCACAAAACTTTTCATATAGTCGAGGCGATCCATAACCTCAGTTATTCTAAACAAGAATAGATTGTATTCTATTCCCTGGGCTTCTCAAATAAATTGAAATCAACCAAGATAAAAGCCATGGAGAGCAAAGCAGCTCAGCCCTAAACGGCAGAAGGCTCTCGTAAAAAAACTTTCACGATTATTTCAGGAGCGTGTCATGACCATTCAAGAATCTGTTGCTTTCGTTACAGGTGCGAATCGTGGGATTGGCAAAGCTTATATCGAAGCCCTGGTGCAAGCAGGCGCTCGCCGTATTTATGCCGCTGCTCGAAGTGCTGACAGTCTTAAAGCTATAGTGGCGATTGCTCCCGATCGGATTATTCCGATTGCCTTAGATGTAACGAATGCCGATCAAGTGAATGCGGCTGCCCAAACTGCTCAAGATGTCACTCTATTGATTAATAATGCTGGCGTGATCGGTGCAGGCGGGCTATTTATCGCCAACAGCGTAGAAACGGCTCAGTGGGAGATGAATACCAACTACTTCGGTACCCTGTCTATGGTTCGGGCTTTTGCTCCAATTTTGAAGCGTAATGGGGGCGGGGCGATCATCAACATGCTTTCAGTTGTAGCCATCGCTAATGCACCTATCTTTAGTTCCTACAGTGCGTCCAAAGCGGCACTCCAATCCTTGACCCAAGGCATTCGAGCAGAGTTGGCACAGCAGGGAACGCAAGTGATTGGCGTATTCCCTGGTCCTGTGGATACAGCAATGGCTGAAGGGGTTGCTGGAGATAAGGCTGAACCGATCGCAGTGGCTAAAGCTGCCTTGCAAGCAGTTGAGGCAGGGGTTGAAGATGTCTACCCCGATCCAGTCTCTCAGAGCGCGTTTACAGAGATCTCAAAACCCTTAAAAGTCGTTGAAAAACAGTTTGCAGGTTGGATGCCTCAGTAGGGGTCGCTTTGACCCGCAGCCAGCAGAACATGGAATAAAAGCCTGTTTATATTTTGAGAACTAACCGGGTAATACTGGTGCTAGGCATACTTCCTGCTGAGAAAATAGGAGGCAGAAGTGAGGCTGTGAATAGGGATATGGGATGCAATGGAGGTGTGTAGCCTGTCCGACTTTAATCGCTCTCCTAAAAAGAGCTGGATTGTCACTAGCCTCTGGGGTAATCTCTCCATAACCCTCTGGGAGAAGGTTTCTGCCTATTTCCTATTTTTGTACCTATCTAGGTACCGGAGATACGGTCATAACCCTAGGTGAGCAAGCGGGATAATTAAAATCTAGACTTAATCTATAGGGACACTACTTCGACTAGCGTAGTTAATTGATTTGATTGCGCTATCATCTCACCAGTTATCAACATCACAAACGGGAGAAATCACCATGACACCAAACGGCAAGATTAAGCTAGCGAACTTTATCACGCTGAAAGCTAAACCCGGTCAAGAAGAGAACCTCGCGGCCTTTCTTGCTGGCGGTGCCAGTATGGTGTCTTCAACTGAACCACTTACGCTGTCCTGGTACGCGGTACGCATTGACGCTAGCACTTTCGGCATCATCGATTTCTTCGCTGATCAGGCCGGACAGGATGCCCATGTGTCCGGCCAGGTCGCCGCGAAACTTAAGGCTAGCGCAGACCAAATGATTGTCGGGGGATGGGATGACGGCGTGCTTAGGCACTTCCAGGTCTTTGAGGTGTTATCGGCGGCGACCTGACCGCGGTCAATACAGCTCTTGATCTTGTAAATGGCGTCGTTAACATCCGTGATTCGAGGCCAGGTCTAGGAGCCAGAGCCAGGAAGGGGTCTGCTTTGGGTGGTCAGAAAGCACGCTGGGAAAAGATGTCTGCCTATTTCCTTTTGTGCGTATCACCGTGCCGGAGAAACGGTCATACCCCGGATGGAAATAACCGAGGAGCAATTAGCCCACTTATCCCCTTTGGCTTGGGAGCACATTCAGCTAACTGGACGTGAGTTCGATGGAGTGAAGCTAAGCTGGAATCCACTGCTCCAGGGGGTTTCCCATGACACGACCCTTTGCCCATATGGATATCACCGAAGTCTTTTGTGATGTAGATGACTTGTGCAAAGTCTTTGAACCCTTACTAACTGGCCTGCTGTTGCCAGAAGTTACCGGAGCGCGTC
>JBBRQP010000141.1:0-4675 GCA_038226175.1 Gloeobacterales cyanobacterium | reverse complement strand
TTTGCTAAACATTGAGCAAACCTCATCAGTAGAGTTTCCTGGGTAGTCAAGGGGCGGCTAAGTTTTGCTCTAGTTTTCCAAGTACTCTGTGCTCCTTGCTCAATGAGTGTAGTCACATAGGTCTTTGCTCCAACACTGAATGTTCTCAGCCACCAAGGTGTTGTGGCGAGTAGCTGAACTAAATCTGGCATACCTTCTGACTGGAAGTAGAGTGTGCCTTTACTAACCGGAGTATCCAGACGGCTCTCCAGCTCCTCACAGAATGCCTCTAGAAGCATCGGGGCGATAGTTGAGGTCATAGTCACCCTCAAGTGCTTATTCAAGCGCGTAGCCTCAAATAAAGGGGGCTGTATAGCCACTGTCTACGCAAGTTACCACAGGGTATCTAGAGTTATCTGTCCCATAGACAACCTTGTACGAGAGAAGTTGTCTTTCCTACTCGTCCCATCGCTTAGCTCAGGGGCAGATTAACTCAAGCTGTTTTACTAACGGGGGGAGGAGTAAATGGTTGAACCCTTCTTTTCCCCCGCTGGCAAAATACAACCGTCACAAGCTGCAATTGACTCGCACGTTGGGTCAGTGTTCTTTTGCACAGTTGACCTAGATCGTGCGTGACCCTGTGAGATCAGTACTCGCCGATAAGCACAGAGCTTATATTTCTACTCTGAAGCACGGTCTAACCTAAAAAATAGATATCTACACTTTTGACTACTGATAGCAGTGTGCAAACGATCCTCGTCGCTGTGTACCCATTGAAACTCTGGGAGTTAATGTATGGTCTATGGAAAACTCTTCTTTCCTACTGCCCGGTGAATCGGCGTTAGCCGAGAGGCGAAGCCTTGTATTTCTTCTTCAGCTGTTCCAGGAGGTTGCCCGGTTCAAAGTGTGAATAAGGTTTCCACACTCAAAAGAAGAATAAGATCTTAAAGATTAATAAGAAGGATAGAAGGATAGAGGGAAAAAAACACCCCTCAAAGCCTTATGCAGTATGGATCTCAAAAACTGACCCGCCACCTATTTCTCCTTACTGACCCGTAGAATTTATCTGTTTTGACCTGTTTTCACCTGCCAGAAGTCCATGTTCTCCCTATAAAAAACTGACCCGCCACCTATATCTCCCGAAATTTCAGCGACCCGCCACCTATATCTCCCGAAATTTCAGTGACCCGCCACCTATATCTCCCGAAATTTCAGTGACCCGCCACCTATTTCTCCCTATAAAAACTGACCCGCCACCTATTTCTCCCGCTACCCGCCACCTATATCTCCCGAAAATCAAGCTAACCCGCCACCTATTTCTCCCTATTTCTTGGGCAATAGGTGGGATCTATTCACTGATAATGTGGTTTCTGTTGCGTCAAGACTACGGCGGTTAGCGGCCTTCTGTTCGGTCTGGAATCTTACAGACGGCCTGACTGTATAAATCGCATCTTCCAGCCTGTTGCGTGACCCTTGCTGCTCGACCTTTTTGACCTCGTACAGTGCTCCTAACTCTTTGAGCTCTTCCCAGGCTTCATCTAGCGCGGCAATAGCGGCTCTTTCCCGACTATACCCGTCCAACAAAGCACTATCCCGCTTGATTGTGGTGTAACGCATCTCGAAGCTATTAGCTACCGACGCAGCGGTGTACTTCAGTACCAGTTGCTGCAATAACCAACGCGCAAGCTGACTACTGCAACGCATCAGCCGTTCATAGTTGAACTGTCTGTAGGCCAACTGATTGATGCTATCTGTTACTAGAGGATGAAACTCTACAAACCATTTTGATTTGCGGTTGTTCTCGATCTGACGGCTGTTTACTCCTACCAGAGCAGGCAAATAAGATGAAATTGCAAAGGACTCTCCTCCATCTTTTCCTTGTACAGTAATTTCAATACTGCTTAGAGCCAGAATTCGTAACCCTTCGGTTAACTGGTCATAGCTGAGCGTATGTCCCTGCTCTGCCAGTTCCTGACGTAGCTGATAGAGGGTGAAGCGTAAGCCGCTGCGGTAATCAACTTTATCGAAAAAGCCGATTTGTGCATCGGCAGCAAGCTTGCGAAGGGCGTGTTCGATCAGCTCTTCTCTGGCACTCGGATAATAGGCGGTATCTGTGATGACTTTGCCATTATCGTCTTTTGTCCTGATGATCGCTGGCTGAATCTCGGCTACATAAGACTGACCTCGATAGTGGAATTCTACTGTTCGGATAGGTAGAAAGCCACCTACTAATCGCAATTCGTTCATTTTTTGTCGAGATACAGAGTAGCGCGGCACGCTATCCCAGAAGTCAATTACATTAGAACAATCGTCCTGCTCGCTGTTATTAGCCAAAAAATTCTGAAACAGATCGAGCTGTTGGTTAGCAAAAGCCTCAACCGGAACGGGCTTCATGCTCTTGGGTTTTCGGGCTGCCTGCTTTCTTGTTGGCTTGGTTTCCATGACTTAACCTTCCATGCGTTCTAATTTCTCGGCAGCACTCTGCACGATAAAGGCACTTCGGCTAATCCCTAAACGCGTCGCGCCTTGGTCTATACGCTCTAGCAGGGCAGGAGGTATCCGTATCATAGTTGGCTTACGGTTAGCAGCCTTCGCCGTTTTTTCAGCGACTGGCTCCGCTTTTCCGGCCTTAGCGATGAAGTCAGCGGCTTGCTGATCTTTCGCTTCGTTCGCATTTCTTACAGGGTTCTTAGCGATTGCCATTTGATTTCACTCCAGTATCTTTTGTATATGCATCTAAATTGTTTAAGAATTGCACAAGCTGCTTCATTTCCTCGGTTGCTTTTGGATCGCCTCGATACTCTAAAACGGACAGCCCTGCGGCAGTTGCGTTTGGGAAAGCTTTGCGGCGGTGAATAATAATCGGAGAAACTTCTAAGCCTTTTATGGTCGCAAGATGCTCTAAAGCTGCCCTGTTGTCCTGTCCCTGTGCATCGGCTTCGTTGAGGACTGCTACCGCTCTTAAATCCTCATTGATTTCGCGAGCCTCGTTTACCAGCTCTATGGTCTGCTCGGTTCGCCATAGATCAAAACTGCGCGGCTTAACCGGAATAATCACAATATCCGCCACTGTAAATGCTGCCCTTAAACTTCCGGTCGCGTCCTCTCCGCCGATGTCGATGACAATATCGGAATATTTCGGTACTAGCTGGCGTACCTGAGTGCGAATACTCGCGCCATGCAAAGCGACCGCTGTATACCCTGACTGTCCTTGGGTACTTGTGCGAAGGTCAGTAAAAGCGAGGGCAGTTCCTTCTGCATCAATCAACAGAACATCGCCTCCTACTTGTGCAAAAGCGATTGCAATATTGGTTGCCAAGGTTGTCTTGCCTACGCCGCCTTTAAGATTGCCTACTGCAAAAATCATGCTTTTCACTCCAGCATTGAAATAAAAGACAAAAGACACCTAAACGTAATTAAAGCGATATACAGTAAAATTGTCAACTATTTGAGGCCACCCTAGTTTAGGAAAAGAGAAAACGTACTGTAAAGGTTCGTCTCAATTTAGTCACTAATAGAAAATGAGTTATGGAGCACGCTCATGATTGCTTATCAAAATCGACTCTTCCTTCGATGGTAAAATCCCCCTCATGACCCGTACTAAACATGACCAATTCTCTAAAGAATTTCTCGCCGGACTCCTTGACCCCTTTGGCACAACCACCATTGATATCGCCGTCAGCAGTGAAGTCCGGGAAATTGACTTACTCTTCATTCCTGTCGCTGGGTCTGACCCCTCTGCCCTGGGACTACTCGGACGTATAGCGCAAACTCCCTGCATTATCGAACCCTACCGTAATGCTCCTACCGATGCCGATATCCGTATTTGTTTGATGCGCTTGGCTATTTATGAAGGAGGACAACGGCGTGATGCACGACGCACTAAAGTTTCCCTATCAGAGGAACAGATTCCCCTGGTTTGGGTAGTGGCGCCCACACTATCCCAGACCTTCCTGAACCGCTTTGGCGCAGTCGAGCGTGAAGATTGGCCAGCAGGGGTCTATTTTCTGATTGAGGGATTACGGACAGTATTAGTCGCTGTACATCAATTGCCTGTGGTACAAGAGACCTTGTGGTTACGGATATTAGGTAAGGGACAAGTACAGGGTCGGGCAGTACAAGAATTGCTTGCCTTGCCGGAGAGTTCAGCTGAGCGCTCCGAGGTGTTGAGACTAGTCAAGAACTGGCAAGTTAGAGTAGAACAGAATCAAGAGCCGGAGGAGGCAGAAATGGCAGTGCAATTGAGCCAAGCGTATCTGGAATGGGAACGGGTAACTAAAGAGACCAGTAGGCTAGAGGGCGAACTTATTGGGGAACAACGCGCTAAGTTGGAAGCCGTACCTCCTCTCTTACAACGCGGTTTTTCAGTAGAAGAAATAGCCCATATTCTCAATTTGACGGTTGAGCAAGTAGCTAGTGTGCTGGCTTAAATTTGGGGGGCTTTAGTCATAGATTAGTCATGATAGGCATGAGGTAGAGTGAGAAGCCTGAGTGGGTAGGGGTTATGGGTCTATAGTAGGTCAGCTATTTACGCTGAAGGTCAAGGGATTTGGGGGCTTTTCTGCCTAACTAATAGGGTATGCAATTTGTCTTCTTAACCCAGTTTTCCGTTATTCTGAACCTCATATGAGATCCTGTTCATCGGCACTAACGCGCAGGTAGATGCGGCTAATATTCATTAGATGGTCAAAAAGGG
>JBBRQP010000140.1:0-5116 GCA_038226175.1 Gloeobacterales cyanobacterium | reverse complement strand
TGACCGCATTGGTTTTTGTTGCTTTGTGGCGACGACGACATGCCTTTTTTTAAAAATTCTGTGTCTAGACGGTTATTGCCATGCCATTCACCGCATTGGTGTTTTTCTGGGAAGTACCTTTTTATTTGGGTGTTCATCTTTTTCCTGCATATCGGGTAAAGGGGCAATGGTTTGCATGGCTTGGGCAAGCCTGAACAGTCTCTGGGATGTGTCCCATTGCTCGGTAGCGGTAACCTTATCGCCGGCTCGCATTGACCGTTTAGAAGCGATGGCCTCCCAGCGGGCATGTTTCATTAGATAGGCTCTTAACCAGTTGTAGTCATCGGGTGTGGTGTCATCCACGTACACCACGGGCGGCGGCGGGGGGACGGTCTGAAGTTTGGGCTTAGGCTTCAACATCATGGTTAGTCTCCAGAATTGTGAGGCGGTTGATCAAATACAGGTCAGGTTCTTTGTCAGGAAGTTGCACCCACACGTTGCCGTTGGCTCCAGGTGAGTAGATGATGCGCCCATCCTGTAAGGGGGGGGGCGGTTCACAGATAACGCCTTGACCTCGATGAGTCAAGACGGGTGTACCGATGGGGGGGGCTAGGAAGACCAGCAACCGGGCATAATCTTGGTCACTGCGTTGTTCTTTGGGGGGTAGGTTCAGCTGCTTGATGGCATGGTCTACCCGTTCATAGGAGGGATGCGCGGTATCCAAATGGTCAAGAACTTTGCGTTTCCACATTAGATCAACCCCCTGGGGTCAGGGAAAATATTCTCTAGGCTTTTTTTTGGCATCGGAGTATCGGAGTATCGGAGTAGGGCGGGGTCTTTGTTTTCGATTTCAGGGCTATGACCACTCGGATTACTCCGATCTGGCTTTACCATCGGAGTAGGGCTTAAACCTTGACCTAGACAGGGTTCTAGCTGTTGTACCTTGTCTACTACTCCGATGTTCCGATGGTTTTGAAAAGAATTGATTTTTTCCTTGGTAACCTCACCGTTCCAAAAACGTCCCCAGTCAGTTCCTTCAGCCATACGCCATTTTTCGCGCTCACGAATCGCCACAAGTCGAATTTGTTTGTATGTTTTGCTGAGACGGCGTATCTCAAAGCCCGCCTTATTGAATGCAGCTGACAGGGTATTACCCTGTATTCGAGTAGTAGGGCAAACCTCTCGGGCTTTTTGTAACAAGTGATTAAGTTCGACTAGGTCAGGTAGGTCACTGAAATCAAGCTCAGCAATCCAACGATCAAGGTCAGAACGTGAATTATCGATCATCCGTAACTTTGATTCGGTCACACGGGCATGGGCATAGTGGTCAAAATCTGCTAGGTCAAGAGTTTTAAGATGTGAAAAAAGACTGTCCTTACCAGCCTGTGAATGCCCCCACTGGTACAACCGCTTAAAGTAGCCGTCCGGGGGGTTTTGAGCAGTAATCTCATGAACGAATACTCGGCGGTCTTGGTCATCTAGATGTAGCGCGTTCGAATGATTCGAGGTAGCAAGCAAATTGAACCGGTTGACTGACTCAAACTGAGCACCATGTTTTACATTAATGTTGACTCTTGGGCTGGTAATCAGACTTTTCAGACGGTTCATGAAGCCGAATCGTCCATCGCAGAAGACTTCTTCAGCTGAGATGAATAGTTTCCCCACTAGTGACCCATTGAAGTTGGATTCAAAGAATTGGGATTCGACTTCCAGGAAATGCTGACCGTACAGCCCTTGCATCAGCTCCGTAATGGTGGTCTTACCAACGCCTTGAACGGAACTCCAAAGTAAGGCCATGGTTCTCAGTTTTGCGCCGGGGTTCTGAATTGGGTACGCCAGCCATCGCTCGAAGTAATCCCTGTCGCCTTGTAAGGTAGCGCGCTGTTCCTCACTAATAGATGTGGGGCTACCATCCCAGTTTTTCAGACCAAACATTACATCTAAGTGCAAAGTCCATAAAGTCGCCTTTACAACTTCTGTGAGTAGACTACCCCCCCACCCTTGCCAGAGATTGAGAGTTTTGGGGGTGGTAGCTTGTTCTGGTAACAGGTCTACTTCATCATGTTCACGGCGTTCTGACCAAGTTTCCCACAGGTAGGCTAGAGACTTAGATACCACCCTTGGCCCATCATCGCCATGTTGCAGATATTGACCTTTACGGTTTTTCAGAATCAGGTGAAGGTGTCCGATGGGGATGGGTTTCTGTCCTGCTATATCCCAGACAGCTTGGGGGTTATGTCGAATAACCGCAAACCTTTTGTTCAATTGTTCCAGGGCGGCTTGGGTTTCCGGCGTATACTCTTCATCAAAACTTGAGGCCGGCCGGGGCTTTTTCTGTTCAGAGGACATATCTATACCTGTGGTATCGGTGGCAGTAGACCGTGTGTTATGGCGCCGGGTGTTACTTCTCGGACTTTTTGGGCTAACCCAGCCGTCCTCTTTTGCTAGTTTTCCAAGCGTTCCGATGGCTACACCTTCACGTTTGAAACCTGTCCACTTACGGTCACACTCTCCAGACTTGTACTTTGGACTTTGAGCACTCCAGTTGTCCCAATCGGGTAGCAGGTCATCACTCACGTCTTTGAGTGCCATCCCAACTTTGAGCCAAGTGTCACGATTATCAGCGCGCTCTGGCTTCAGGCTTGCCAGATAAGACCGGGCGCGGTCAATGTCTCCCCAAGAGGTGTCTTGGATGGGGAAATCAATGACCTTACGTTCTTTAGCTTGGGTAATAGGTGGGGTAAGTTGCTTAATTACCCAAGTGGGCGCCATGGCTACATCGCTAAGGTCAGGGGCATTTATCCACTGGTAGGGCTTGCCTGTGTCGGGGTGAATAGATGGGGGTAGGACGCTTTGATGGTTGTTCCATCTGAGTTCTACCTGTTCACCTATAACGCCAGTCTCTATAACCTTGCGGTTTTGCAGCTGAGACCTTTTTTCTTCGGGTATCGAATATAGATGTTGAGACCTACCGGGCTTGCCACTAGTCCATGACACAGTGGGGGGTAATTCGAGCCCGTTAACCTTTAGGAATTGACTAGCACTTATCCCGTCCAGGTCTACAGCTACTAAGCCCCCAGAGTCTTCTCCTAGTCTGAGTCCCACGCCCGTGGCGCGGCCTGACTTTAGTTCCTGTTCAATAGAGTCACGATCTAGGGGTGGTTCAGATTGCCAGTTAGGGCGGTAAGGGCGTTTTCTTTGAACGGGGGTCAAACTCCACTCACGGGGGTAGCTGAAACCAGAAACACGGACAGCGTTCATAAATAATCCTTGTTTGGGTAAAGGTGAGCTTCGAGTAAATCCAAAACACCGTGGGCGTAACTCGCACTAAATCCTTCTTGGGTAAGAGGATGTGCGTCAAGTGCCAGAACGACACGCCGAAACATATAGGAGCGTGTGACAGCTTGCCATTGGGGTAGATGCCCCTTATTTGGTGGAGTTGGTAAATAGTGCCATTGCCCATCAAAACGGAATTGAGTTTTCAGGGTTGGTGTGATAGCGGCGGCGGCAAGGGATTGCGGCGGCGAAATTGTCTTAGGGTTACTCATATGCCTTGCCCCCCTTTGTAAATTTCAAAACTTTCCCGCAGTCAGAACACCGCAGACCCTTTTGGTTAAGAGGGCTAGGCCAGAAATTTACGCTTGAAAGATGAGCACAGTGAGACCGTGGCTTCCGGGTTCGGAAGCTCTGTAAGTTATATTTGGGTAGCATTGAAATTTCTCCTTTATTGGAAAGCGGCTTATCTAGAGCCGTTTTCCCGTTTATGGGGTGGTTAAGAGACTTTGGGCGTATTCAGGCGACGCTTCCAGGCTCTTTTTTCAGCTTTTCCGAATGAAGATTTCTCGCGCTGTTACCCGGTTGCTTACCGAGGTAGCGCGATATCGTCCGGGCAAATGTTTCCGGGTCTTCGGTTAACCAGTAGTAGAACAAATCCGGATTAAGCATGGTGCGACGACCCACACGAACTAAGACGGGTTCGGTGAGTCTTCCTAATTTCATCTGCTTCCGGATCATTGCCACGGATATGGAAGCCTTGTCAGCTCCCTCTTCCAGCGAAATCAAAAACTTGTTCATGTGATTTTGTAGAACTCGGTTCCTTCATGCTGGAGGAAGGCACAGATTATAAATAGGGGGTCTGTTCTACAAAACGCATCTAGGGAAGCTCATGATATGTGCTCAAAGTCGGGGCGTTGTTTACGGTAGGCAATTGATCTTTGACACCGATTGCATAATTTAGGGGGATTCCCAGACAGGTATGTTCCTAAACCCCTATGAGGCTTGTGAGTATCAATTTTTTTCTTGGATTCATTTTTTTTAGAATATTGCGTATACGAGGTAGTAAACCCTGGGCACTCAAAGTAGAACTGTCTTTTACCAGCTGCGTTTGTACTTAATATGACTTTCAAAATAAGTTTATTCAACTTAAGAATTGAATCATTAACATCTGAATCTTGAAGACTTAAAGCTAACATCATAAATTTTCGAGTTTTGTCTAAGTTTGTCGTATATTCATATTTATCAAGCCAATAAGTTGGATTATTACTACCACAAACTATATCTAAAAATAACATCGGGGAAGTCTTCAATAAACCTTTTTTTGAAAAGTCTCTATATATCTTTTGAGGTGAGCGCACGTTCCTTGATACAAAGATTTCATGAAGAAAATTAAGTATCTCAAAGCAATAAAGATTGTCAGACTCTTTGAAGTCTATGGTCTTATAAGTCCCATCAGGCAAGCGTTTTTCTTCATATTGTCTAGGTACTTTCCAGTTGATAGGTTGTATAAGATTCAATAACTCAGAGTACAGAGTATTTTCAATGATTTCAATAAAATCATTATTTCTTTCTATCCACCTTGCCCTATCTTCTTCATTTCTGTTAATTGGCTTCCCGATTGCTTTTCTCTCACCAGTTTTTTTATCAATCCTGAATTTTGATATTCCCATAGACCGAGAAATACTTACATTTGGCAAGGGCACAATGTAATTCGATCCTTTAGCAAAATCTTTTATTGGAATCATTGCTGTATTACCCTCCCATAGGCGCGTTCTATGTCAGTTTCACTAAGCCACTTCTGATAACTGCGATTGTGAACCGTGAGGCTATGACCCATCATTCGAGCCGCTACACTGCTATC
>JBBRQP010000139.1:0-5188 GCA_038226175.1 Gloeobacterales cyanobacterium | reverse complement strand
TCTTGAGAGAGTGTTGGCACTTATGCAAATCATTTAAGATAGTAAGATTTATCTTTGAGTTAGGTGCAACTATCAATAAGTTTAGTTTTCCCAAGCTGGACTGGTATAGGAACCTTTTATGTCTTTCTTAGGATTGCTATACTAGCAAGCAGTTACAGGAACAATGCAGAGTGCAAACTACTGAGGCTCAACAGGAACTTAATATTCTAAGTACCCTGCTTAAGGCATCACTAAAGGCCGATGATAGTATTAATTGGGGGAAACTTAAGGATAGAAGTCCTTTCCCTGAAATCAAGCCTTCAAAGCCAGAGTTACTGAGTGAGCCAAAACTCGGCTCGTTGCCACCTGAACCGCAGAGGACAGAATGGAAGTATCAGCAATACATTCCAACTCTACTTGATAACTTTACCTCACGAAAGCAACAGTATCTTCAAGATAAGGAACGCTTTCTTCAAGAAAAAGAGACCCTTTTCGCAGCGGAATACAAAAATTGGGAGACTAATGTATCGAATCTAAGAAGTGAGCATTCTAGAGCACTCCAATCGCATGAGCGCGAAATCTCCAAACTTAAGCAATTCTTCGATAAGGAAACCGCAGATTGGGAGGAGCGTAGGGCAGCCTATCGCCGCTTAATCATGAATAACACGTCACTTGACGCCAAACGTGCAGCTTATGAAGCACATGATGCCTCGGTAATTGAAGAGTATTGCAATCTTGTGCTGTCTCGTTCACGCTATCCAGTTTATTTCCCTCAAGAGTTCGATATTGAGTATGACTCCACTACAAAACTGCTGATAGTTGACTATCAGCTACCTGGTCCGGATGAGCTCCCTAAGCTAAAAGCAGTGAAGTATGTTGCAAGCCGCAATGAGTTTGAAAAGCAATTCATTACGGATGCCCAAGCAGCAAAGCAATATGACGATGTCCTTTACCAGATCATTCTACGCACTATCCATGAACTCTTTGAAGCTGACGCGATTCTAGCTTTGGGTACAATCGTTGTGAATGGAATCGTTACCGCAGTGGATAGGACTACCGGGAAGCCAGTTACAGCTTGTATTCTCTCTTTGCGTGCAGATCGATTTGAGTTTATGAGCATAAACTTGTCTCAGGTCGATACGAGAGCATGCTTTAAATCATTAAAAGGCGTAGGGAGCTCTAAACTCCACAGCATTTCGCCTGTTCCACCAATCATGCCGCTGCCTAGGGAGGATCGAAGATTCATCTCATCCTATGCGGTGGCAAACACGCTTGATGCATCTGTCAATCTCGCTGCGATAGATTGGGAAGATTTTGAACATCTAATTCGTGAGGTATTTAAGAAGGAGTTCTCCAGTACCGGTGGCGAAGTGAGAGTTACTCAGGCTAGCCGAGATGGAGGAGTTGATGCAGTCGCGTTTGACCCTGACCCAATTCGTGGAGGCAAGATTGTCATCCAGGCAAAGCGATACACGAACACGGTGGGAGTTGGCGCGGTTCGGGAGCTTTACGGCACAGTTGTAAATGAAGGCGCAACAAAAGGCATACTGGTCACAACGTCTGACTACGGTTCAGATTCATACGCTTTTGCGAACGGAAAACCACTTGTTCTGATTAACGGTAGCAATCTTCTTCACATGCTAGAAAAGCATGGCTACCAAGCTCGTATTGACTTGCAAGAGGCTAAGAAACTTGCCAAGTAGTAAAGCACCTTAGATATAAAAAATCTTCTAAGGTAAGATCATAAAACTTCTCACAAAATCCACTGATATTAGATCAGGAGACACATTTCAGGATTTTGATATACTAATTCAATTCCCATGAAATCTCCAATTTGATTTAGGCTATTGCCATAAATGAATCATCAATCCCTATCGCGCAAATTCTCCGTCCCAAAACTAAAACCTAGACAGATTACCAGAAATTCTGAACCTAACGTAGAAAGCCACGTTACTATAGGTTGAAAGAACTCTTGCGTGGGCAAACCCATGAGCAATCCCGATCAATTTGAACAATTTAGCGAAGCCGATACGCCGCCGCCACCGCCCCCGGAACCGCGTTTTGGCCCACCTTGGCTCTATGACGATGATGAAGTCATGGTCAATGCCCGCGAACAATTGCTAGGCGACTACAACATGTGGGTACAGCTGGCTGGGGGAACCCGCCAAAAAGCCCTCGAACTTTTTGTTGAAGATTATCCGAAGGGTCCGCTTAAGGCTGGTGAAGACACCAATCTCCGTAGTTTCTTAGGTAAAAAATTCCCTTGGCTCTTTATGTATCAAGCCTTCGAGTACCGAGCAGGAATTTTTAATACCGTGACCTTTGTTGTTATGGGCGCGATTTTGGCCTATATCGCCTTCGTCTACCAACCACGCCCCAAGCCCAATCCCGATGCGCCCGGTCAAGTACTGGTCACACCCGATGACACCACTGCCCCACCCAAGAAGTGACGTAGGCGTTCTGGGTGAGCCAATAACAGATTTTGCACCTCAGCGGCGTGATAGGAGCTGCGTGTCAAGGGCGACGATACCACTTGCAAAAAGCCTAGCTCTAGCCCGATCTCTTGCCAGCGCGTAAATTCTTCCGGCGTAACAAATCGCTCAACGGCCAAATGTTTGGCGGAAGGCTGTAGATACTGACCCAGCGTGAGAATATCGCAATCCACAGTCCGCAGGTCTTGCAGCGCGGCGAGTAGTTCGTCCTCAGTCTCACCGAGTCCGAGCATAATGCCAGATTTGGTAAAAACATGCGGTTCTAATTGACGGCTACGTCTAAATAACTCGAGGGTTCGCGCATACTCGCCTTGAGGACGGACACGTCGATAAAGCCGAGGAACCGTTTCTGTATTGTGATTGAGCACTTCCGGTTGGGCTTTGAGCAAAATTGCCAGGGCTTCCCAGTTACCGCATAGGTCTGGAATCAAGACTTCAATGGTGGTGCGGGTCATAACTTTGCGAATTTCTTCGATACAGCGCACAAATTGGCTAGCCCCGCCATCGCTTAGATCATCCCGATTAACTGAGGTGATTACCACATGGCTGAGATTGAGACGACGCACGGCTTCAGCTAGGCGTTCTGGCTCTGTAGGATCAAGGCCACGGGGCGTTTTATCAAACTCAATATCGCAATAAGGACAAGCGCGGGTGCAGGCTGGCCCCATGATCAAAAATGTTGCGGTTCCTGCTTGAAAACATTCGCCAATATTTGGACAAGCGGCTTCTTCGCAGACCGTATTGAGCTTGAGGTCACGCAAAGTAGCACTCACAGCACCAATGCGGGTGAGATTAGGTGCTTTGACCCGTAACCAATCCGGTTTTGCCATGACCTCTATTCATTAGAATTACGCCAGTATAACGTTCCTCACCCGCCAAAGCGGTAACTCTGTCGCCTAGACTAGGTGAGAACCATTTCAAGAATCAATTATGACTGTGGTGCGTCGGAGTGTGCGTGAGGGGTTAGTGGGACTTTTATTGCTAGTTGGCGTGGTAGTTGGCGTGGGTCTCTTGCTATGGATTAACAACTTCCGAGCTGGCAACGACATATACAAGTTTAGTGTTGTTTTTACCGATGCCAATGGTATGTCCGCCGGGGTTCCTGTACGCTTGCGCGGTGTCGATATTGGTCAAGTAACCCGGGTCACTCCTTCGATTGAAAAAGTTATTGTTGAAGCCGTAGTTGATCAGCCCGATGTGATTTTGCCGCGCCAAGCCCGTTATGTCGTGGGTCAACGCGGCTTGATTGGCGAGACATTCCTCGAAATCTTACCGGAGCCGGGGGTCAAAAGTTTGCCGGTTTCTGTGCAAGAATTCAAAAAAGAATGTCGTGAGCAGCAAAGTATCAGCACGCAAGTTGTTTGTCCTGGGGTGCAACTCGAAGGTGAGACACCCGCCCGGGTATTAGATTTGGTGCGGTCGTTGAATACCTTAGCAAATCGCATTAACTCAGGTTTCTTAGATGAATTACAACAGACTGTTCATGAAATCGGAACTGATGCCCGGAAATTTGGTGATGTCGCCGATGATGTCAAAGGTGCCACCCGCGAATTTAGTCAGACCGCGCGTGAAATCGGCAGTACTTCCCGTGAGATTAGCCAGACTGCGCGAGCTTTTACTAAGGTTGCCAGTACAGCCGACCTAACGGTTGCAGATGTGGGCAAAGCTAGTACTAATGTCAGTAAGGCCGCCAATGAGTTGAGTGGGGTGGTGAGTGAAAACCGTTTGCGTTTAGCGGCAACCTTAGAAAATCTTGGTCAAATTTCCCATGATCTGAGTCTGATCACGCCGAGCTTAGCCAATCCTGATTTTAGTAAGAGTCTGGTCAGCTTGGCGCAAAATGCCGCCGAGTCTGCGGCTAATATCCGGCGTTTGAGTGCCGGACTCAGTGACCCAGCGACGATTGATGCATTACGAGAAACCCTTGATTCGGCGCGTTCAACTTTCAAAAATGCAGAAAAAATTAGTACTGACTTAGACCAACTCACGGGTGACCCCCAATTTCGGGCTAATTTGCGCCGCTTGGTCGAGGGCTTGGGCAAACTCGTCTCGACAGCAGAAGCGCAAGCCCCAACTATCCAACAAGTCACGCGCCATCAATAAACAGCTTAAAATAAAGCTATGCAAGTTAACCGTTCCACGGATTACGCCCTACGTGCTATGACCTTTTTAGCCTCTCAAGCTGAGGCGGACATCTTTATGGTGCATGAAATCGCCAGCAATCAAGGCGTTCCACCAAAATTTTTAGCCCGTATCCTCCAACTCCTGCAAAAAGCTGGTCTAGTTACTTCACAGCGCGGTATTAAAGGTGGCTTTAGACTAGCGCGTCCGGCTGAGTTAATTACCGTCTTGGCTGTCCTTGAAGCCGTCGAAGGCCCGATCACGATTAGTCTGTGTTTGACGGTTCCTGAGATCTGTGATCAATCTGAGCGTTGTCCGACAATGAGTGTGTGGGAACGGGCACAAGCCGCTTTCTTGCGAGTCTTAGCAAGTACAACGATGGCGGATTTGGCTACAGAACAGCAACGCCGGGATCTTTCTTTACAACAAACCTTGCAGCAGATCTCGATGCATTAGGGGGTATATAAGGAAAACTGATAGGGGTTATCAGGATAAGAAGATGAGAGAAATGTGACGGTAAGCGTAATATGACGTAACATTTAGGAGTAAACGTCTTCTCAAAGGACTCTGACATGACCGCTACTTTAGAGCGTCGC
>JBBRQP010000138.1:0-5225 GCA_038226175.1 Gloeobacterales cyanobacterium | reverse complement strand
AATTGCGTGTTGTAGGTGGTTTTTTACCTATTCGAATAGTCGAATTTCATTATCGAGGGCAAATATACACCGCCGAAATCCGACCAGCACGCTTAGTCACCAAAGATGACAGCGGTAAGCCAACTGGGGCAATTGAATATTGGCCTTGCCCTGAATTAGTGGACAGTACTTTTATACTATCTGTTTGCGAGCAGCATAGTAGATTTTGGAAATTGGGGAGCAACGGAACCGTAAAGGCATCTAAGGACTATTCGGTAAACCAGACTTTCCCTTAGCTGCTAGCCTCAGCATCAGAGCCACCGCGATACCAGACCCCGCAATAAGTTTTCGCCTTCAAGTTATCAATTCCAAAAAGCAGAGAGAGACATAATCACGTAATTATGCATCTACGCAGATACGTAGCAATTATTTAGGTAATTGATGTTGAGTGACCCAAAGTTTAAGAAGGGAATTGAGAAGGTCAGAAATATCTTGCCCATTATCCGCACGACGAAGTAGGTCAGTAGCAAGCAGATGAGTTTCCTTTTCGAGCATGACCGTATGCTGCTTCCAATTGGGATTACTCCTCTTGCCAGGAGGTCTACCGGGTCGTTGGGTGGTTGTGATCTCAGTACGAGACAGAGTATCGACGTTCTCTTGGGCCTCACGAATGGCAGCAGATAAACCAGCAAACTTACCCTCACTCATGACAGCTCCTTAATATTGGAATTCACAATCTCGTGTCCTACGGCCTCATAAGCATTCCAGGCCCGTCTGGTGCGAGTATCACCACCCCCTAAAGCATTAACCGGAATCCCCGCCGCCGCTGCATGTTCAAACGCCTTTAAGCGGGGAATATCAGTCTTAAAGATCGGAATATGCCCCCGCTCTAATTCCTGTCTGAGGGTTAATCCCTCAGTTTCTGGAGGGGGTGGGACTCTGGTGAGAAGAACTCGGTACTTGTGAGGAGCCATCTTCTGAGCCGCGCCCAAGGTCAAAATCAAAGCATCCGTATCCATCGAAGCGGGAACAGTGGGAACTATCAATAAATCACAACCACGGGCTAAATCCTCAAAGTCGGCCGCCCCTGGTCGAGCTTCAGTATCAATGATGATGTGCTGGTATTTACGAGCTTGATAAATACCCTCTTTCTCATCGGCAATAGCAAAGGGCATCCCACCACGTTTAGCCATGGTGGTGACACTACGATTGGGGTCGCCATCAATGAGAAGGGTAGGAGCCAACCCCTGGAAAAAGGTAGCAAGGTGAATGGCAGTGGTAGTCTTGCCAACGCCGCCCTTGTAACTGGCAATGGTCAAGAACATGAAGGAGACCTGGAGCTGCGTATAGACACAATTATACATGTACGCAGATACAAAAGCGCGTAGATACGTAGATACGAATTAAGTTAGTTGAGGCAGGTGATAGCCGAGTAATGGGTGGAATAAATAATCAAGTTGCTGTCAATCAGCATCGTGTCTCTCAGGCAGGGAGCGGTCATGGCGTTGTTCGCGCTGCCAAGCAACGGGGTCTACAATCTCGGCAAAAGGATTTAAGGCAACCGCTTGTGCCAATGCCGCCGTCAAACCTTCGCGGCGAGCTTGGGGGGAAGTGATAGGCGTTTTTTCCCGCGCCTTTTGTTCTAGGTAAAGAGCGTAAGTGAGTAACTCTGCTTGGGATGATAACGGCAGAATAGCGGCATAGTGTTGAATTTGTTGCAAAATCGTATTCATGTCTGGTTTCCTACTGTGAAGCATGATTTATGCGAAGTTCACATAAATAGTATTATTGCTCATATCCCAGGCAGTTCTGTGTTGAAGTCTAGGACAAGAATGCGAGGCATCACATTCGCCATAAAATTAACCCTTGAGTAGGAGAATATTTTCACAGAGAAGAAAATATAAAAGCCCAGCATGTAGGATGAAAGCACATTCACATCTAGTTCATTCCCGGCTTGTCACCGGGATTTTTTTGGTCAAGGGGAAAATGCAGATACAAAATTACATATATACGTAGATACATTTCTATCCCCACCATGCTAGTCAATACTCATTCCAAAAAGGGCATTAAATCCTACTCAAGTGAGTTACTGCTTGCGGTCTGGTCTGCCCGATGTGTAGGAGGTAGTTGATCACCTAGAGCAACGCCTATCTTACTTGGTCAAAATCTATACCAGTGCTGGCTGCTTGCATCAACACTCCAACTGCATTACAATGTAATTCACGCAACTGAATGAGAAACGATCATGGCAGCAAACCAGCTTGTACAGGCTCGCATTGACGGGGCAATTAAAGAAGAGGCCGCCGCAGTATTAGCCGCTATGGGTCTAACGGTGTCTGACGCGGTGCGGCTGTTGCTGACGAAGGTGGCGCATGAACATGCCCTACCTTTCGACCCACTAATTCCCAATGCGACCACCATTGCAGCCATGAAGGAGTCCCGCACTGGCAACCTGCCCCGCGTCAACAGCATCGCTGACCTGAAAGCCTCACTTAATGCGGGGGATTGAGTGGACAACGCAGTTCAAGCGCGACTACAAGCGTGAAAGCAAAGGTAAACATCGCGTAACGCTCGATGCTGACTTGTTCCCCGTGGTGGATGCGTTGGCGAACGACCAATTGCTTGAGTCCTATTACCGCGATCATGCGTTGACCGGAGAATGGAAAGACCAGCGGGATTGTCATATCAAGCCCGACTTGGTGCTGATCTACCAAAAACCAGACGCTGAAACCTTAAGGCTTGTGCGAATCGGCTCGCACAGCGAACTTGGCTTATGAGGCAGGTGTCGAATTTGAGAATAATTGACCTCGATCCCACAATAAATGCACATCTAGTTCATTTCCGGCTTATGACGGGGATTTTTTAGTTAAAGAGAAGTAAGGGAGAAGGATTAATCGGGCAGCCGAGCATTCCCAAAGCCACCTGTCTGGCTAACCCCAACGTGTGAGCCACCCCCCTCTTTTGGATTTGCCGCCAGTTAAGTTGGAAAAGGTCTATTTTGCCATCTAACAGCAGATAGCAGAACCTTACTAACTAATTCGGGGCAAGGTTACGACCAAGCTCAGGGGTATCCTTTGGAGCGCCTTGTTAGGTCGCATCGAGCGCACTGACCATGACGTAATACCCGTCAGGATCACGGAGTACGAACTCCTTGGTTCCAGTGCTAGTGCTCAAGTAGGGCTCTTCTTCCAGTCTAGTGACGAGATCACGAGCCCTAAGCAGTGCCTGGTCAAAATCATCCACGCGAAAGAACAAAAGTAGTCCGTTGCCAGGTTCCGCATGGTTGGGACTAGTCAAGGTTGGATGCTCGTGCGCTCCCCACTGATGGAGGCAAAGCAAAACGGTTCCATCCGTGTCCAGGATTTGCCCGAAGTAGTCATGGGCAGGAGACGCTTCGGGTTGACCGAACAGCGACTGATACCATTTGAAATTGCGAGCAACATCGGCAACACCAATAATTATCCACGAGCGTTTCATCGGCTTCTCCTGCGTTTTAACAAGTGATTAGACTGCACCCAAGTACCCTCACCTGGATAACATACATTGATATACAGCAGCGAGTATTGACTGTCAGCAGGAACATCTCTCCCCTGCTCTTAGAAGGAATGACCATACCGGAAGAATTGCTCATATAGGACTAATATCAATAGAAAAAGTTATGAACCAGTTCCTTTGCAAAAAGCATCTCTAACACCAATATTAGCCCATTAACGTTGCGGTTCAGCGGCGGGTAGCGCAGCGAATGATCCGCTGCAATCGGTAGGTAGGTCACACTCTCATGAGCTTT
This sequence comes from Gloeobacterales cyanobacterium, assembly GCA_038226175.1. Classification (GTDB taxonomy): domain Bacteria; phylum Cyanobacteriota; class Cyanobacteriia; order Gloeobacterales; family Anthocerotibacteraceae; genus JBBRQP01. Next base: position 1,459 of record JBBRQP010000138.1, on the reverse strand, counting down.
ATTACAACTTCTTACATCGGCGACGTTCGGCAACGCGAGGCAAGTAGTCCAGTGGATGCGCTGAGGTCAAGATCCGCCAGGAGCAAGCCCTCTTGTCCATATGGTTGAAAGCACTGTAGTGTACCATCCGGCCGCGCAACCGCCGACGTGGTGCCAGAGCCTTCGCTTGCGCAGTTCACCGACGCGAAGTAGCATGTGTTCTCCGCCGCACGACACAGTATCGCCTTCTCGTGGAAAGTGTTCGCGGGATCGGCGAAGGTAAAAGGGCGATAGCTCCCAGGTTCGGCGACATGCGCATGCGGGTGAAACACGACCTGCGCACTGTCTCCGGATACCGCAACACGTAAATACGTAGATACGCAAATACGACTTAAGTTAGTGGTGCTAGCTGGTAGCTCTGTTCCAATCCTCACCTAGCCCGAAGACTGTGCAACGAGATACCCCACTAAACCCCAGAGTGTAAGATGAAGGCAGAATTTCACCGATATTGTTCCCGGCTTGTCACCAGGATTTTTTAGTTGAAAGGGAAAGGCAGAAGAAGGATAAGGAGTTATCAGTCAGCCGAGCATTTCCAAAGCCGCCTGTCTGGCTAACCCCAACGTGTGAGCCACCCCCACTTTTTTGGGCTTGCCGTCAAGTTGGAGAAAGTCTATTTTGCTACTCAACAGCGGATAGTGTAAGGTCACTGTCCATTATTTCGGGGGAATATCATAGAGAACTGCCTTAAGTCAAAATCAGGAAGACTCAGTATATCCACGTAACTTGGTTGACAAACCTAGGGACTCGTGGGAACTTGCTCTTAGATAAAACAACTAAATATCAATTAGTAACCCCATTTCTATGGAGTGCCAAATGATACAGAGCAAAAGTTTAGGTAAGCTGTTACACAGGTTTGTTAGTCTAATGCTGTTGTCTGTTTTTGTATTCAATCAATCAGCATTTTATGTGAAGGCAGCGGTCTCGGTTGCTGAAGGCATCTACTCCTATGACACCATCGACCTGAGTATTGGTGGACTTTACCCACTGTTCATACAACGTCATTATGAGAGTGCGCATCAAGACGGTTCACCCATTACCGATGGCCCCTTTGGTTATGGCACTAGTCTGGGCGTCTACAGTCTACGAGCTGAGCCAGCGGATAATAATACGGTGCGTCTCTATTTACCGACAGGGGGACAACAAGTCTTTATCTACGATTCCTCAAAAAGTGCTTATCTTAATCAAAACTATAGTGACCCCATTAAGGGCACATTTACTAAATTAGGGAATACCTTAAAGCTGACCCTAGAAACGGAATGTGTCAATAGAAAAGAGACACTTCGTAAAAAGAATTAGTGAGTTACCTCCTTTGTGTCGGTGGGCGGGTTAATCCACACAGCGGTGGGTACTTCTGCTGGAATGGGTACACCCCGGACAAACCTTTCTGGGTGAACTTTGTATGCTGCCTCCAAAACCTGTT
>JBBRQP010000137.1:0-5256 GCA_038226175.1 Gloeobacterales cyanobacterium | reverse complement strand
TTGCCTTGAGCAAGCAGAAAAATGTCGCTAGGAGATGATATGGTAATATAGTGCTGAGATAGAAATCTAGACCCCAATTCAAGGCAGAGTCTCGCTTAACTTAGACCCATTTTTGTCCCAACAACCGGATCCACCATACTGCTTCAAGTTGGGTTGTAGTTACATGTATGAGCCAGCGCACCAAGTAATGGTCATAGTTTAATTAATCTAAAGTGAACTAGACGCCCGTACCATAGCCAGAATGCCAGAATCTAAACGGTTGACCGCTCTAGTCTATACTGATGAAAACAAAGCCCAACGCTTAACAGAATGCCTGAAGTTGTTTTTTGCTGCCTATAGTTTAGAGCACATCAATCAAATTTGATATAATCACGGGCAGGCACAATCATTAGAAACTATTAAAAAGAATTTCAGTCTTAGGGCTGAGGTGAACTTTTATCGGCTGACGATAGTCTAAAAATAAGCCTAATAAATTGCTTTGCTCATCTCAAGGATGCCCCTAATTCATGCAAGAGCGAAAGTCCAGAAAACAGCATCTTTGAAATGGAAGACTTCTTGCGTAATAGCTCGAATATGAGTGCCTGTAGGGAAGATTGCCAATGTGCGATTTCCCGACTGACACAAACTACTTGACATGCCCCAATAATTCCCATCATGGAGACCTTAAATAATGCAACATAAGTTTTCTCGCCGTCAAGTTTTAGCTGCTGGTTTGGCAAGTGGTGCCTTGGCTCCTCATTTTTCTGCTCATGCTAGTGGTAGTTTTGTCATCAATGACCGCGTTGTTTCTGACCCTACCTCGACCTTACCTGACCCAGATTTTGACAATCTCAACTATCGGCTTGCCTGGGGGGACGTCGCAAATACCGGGAATCTCTGGGTTGCAGGTATTGATCCGGTAACTGGCAATTTGCTCCCGACCACCGGTCAAGGACAACTTGCGGGCATCGAAGAACTTCGCGCTTACAATGGTCCAACCTGGGGCTTTCAGCAAGGGGCTATAGGGGTTAACAGCAGTATTTTCTTTACAAAGAATTACCCCGCAAGTCAAGGTGGTTATGGTATTTCAACATCGATGTTAGTTGGGTCAACTTGGGTTGAGAGTCCTATCCTCAATACAAATGGGTTTGCTGGCCCCTATGCCAGCCGCGATCTCAATGACCCCACCAGCATCCGTCTTTTTTATAAGGGCTCAGGTGATCGTGCCTACTGGCGTTATGAAGACAACCCTATTAATACCCGTCTACCGGTTGGTACCGACCGAGCGCGTTGGGTTCCGGGTCAACATGCCTTGATTATGAATATTAAGACAACAGCCCGTATTCAGCAGATCTATCACTATGACGTGGATACGGCACTACTTACGCAACTTACCTTTGATTCTGGAACCAAAAATTATGCCTATATGTTTCAAGCACCAGAGTTTGATAATGCCTATATTTTCTTTTGTACAGTGGCTAATCCTAACGGCAGCGATGATGCGATCAATCTATATAAATTTGACACTAACACAGCCCAATGGGTTAAGTTTAATCAGTTCGTTATTCCAACTAACTACCCCTATATTCTCTCGCCAGAACCATTTGTCTATAAGGGAAAGTCTTATATTTCTTTGGTGGCTTCCCCTGTTTCGCAAGTCCAAAATCGTCGTTATCCGAGCGTAGTCTGGATTGCTGGCATTGACCCCAATGCCCCGTCTTTCCGTCAAGTTAGTAAAGGCAAGGATACTAGTCAGCGTCAAGGCATCAACCGCAATAACCCTAAAGCCTTCTTTTTGGCTGACGGAAAGCCCTATATTTACTATCAAGAAGTGACTTCAACCACCAATTCCTATGGAGTTGTCGGCGGTACCCGAGTGGTGCATCTATGTACCACGGGACTATAGTGTTCGCGTCAGGGTTGGCAAAAATTACTTTTTTGCCTCAATAGCCTACGCCATCTCTATCTTAGGAGCGATGTATTTATAATTTGTAAAGTGTATGTGAACTATTTCAAAAATGCGGCGTCTCACCCCTACAAGCATTGGGGTGGAAAAATGGGCTGTTGCACAAGACTTGGCTGGACACGTCAGCTCAGAATTTGGGGCTTGGGGTTATGTAGTTTGACCCTAGGTTTGGGGGTAGTTCAGGCAGGTACCCTTACCGTCATTAAAGGTACCGGTAGTGGCACATATACAACTGGTGCGAATATTACGATCTGGGCAAATCCCTATAATACAACTGATCCCACGATCGTTAATGTCGAACAAGTTGCGCCAACGCCCGCATCTCCTATACAAATTTTTGATCACTGGGCGATCAGTGGTGTGAGTATTGCAGCTTTAGGTACTAGTTTTGACCCCAATGCGGTGCAGACTAGTCTAATCACGCCGAGTGCGAATATTACCCTAACGGCCATCTATAAGGATGCTCCGCGTTGGCTAGATCCTAGAGTCGTGAGCTTTTTTCCAATTGGCTATCACAGTGTGATTTTTATGTTTCATGGAAGCGGTGGTTGTGCTGGGTGTCTGTATGCCAGTGCTGAAGACCGGCAATTTATTGAAGATGCTACATCGCGGGGCTTTGGGGTGGTGGCGCTCAATAGCTATGATCGGATTACGGCTCAGTGGGATAGTATAATGCCTGCCAGTCAAAATATAGATATGCAACGAGTGGTAGCAGTACGTAATAATTTAATTGCCCAAGGAGAAATGCTAGCCACCGATCCGATTTATCTCAGGGGATCGTCTAACGGAGGTGATTTTGCCTCTCGGCTTGCCCAACAAACCGAAGTCGCGGTTAGCTCAGGCGGTCTCCAGTCCCTCTTTCCTAAACCTTTAGCGCAAGCTTTATACATTTCAGCAGGGGATGCAACAGCTCTAGCTACAACAACGGTTCCTACTATTTTTTTAGAAGCCCAGCAAGATACTAGCATCAAGAGTTCTTCGGCTATCAGTCAATTTGGAGTACTAGCCAGCCACAATGTGTCAACACAGGTCTGGATCAATCCACCTTCGGCAGTCTATCCTGAGCGTTTCTGGCGCATTGAAGGCTTATCACAATCTGATTCTCAGGCCATTTTTACATCCCTAAAACAGGGTGGTGTCCTCAATGGCAGTAATTTTGTGGTTACAGATCCTAGTACTACGACCGGTTGGCGGTCTAAAATTCCTAGTCAATATGCCGTTTACAGCAATGATATCGGGGAACAGCTAACAGTCGCTTATGCTGAACATCAGTTTTATAGTGCGTTAGATAATAAGGCGCTCAATTTTTTAGTTAATCCGACCCTCGTGGTCAACTTGGTTCCTACAACTACCAGTTTTACGCCAACAAGTGGTGGGGTCAAAACCAATGTCACGCTGACGGGGACTAATTTTTTAACGGCGAATACCACTGTTCAATTTAATGGAACCCCTGTGCCGGCTGTGACAGTTAACAACAGTACAACGATCAAAGTTCAGGTACCAACTGGAGCAACCACGGGTTATATCAAAGTCTGTAATACATTGACTGGGGGTACTCAGAGTTGTACAACCAGTCAAGGGAAATTTACAGTCAAGTAGAAAAGATTCCCTCATCCCTCTCTTAATGCTGGAAGAGGGGGAAAACATCACGATAATTATGGTTTGGTATCATCAACTAGGTTTATGGTCGAAGCTTCGTAATTGCATCGCAGCTTAACTAAGTTCGTCGACATATCAGTCTGCCCAAAGGTGTTTTTGCCAAATCGTATAGTCGAAGAGAGTTGCTTGTGACCTTACTTGACTAACTTGTTGGTTGGAATAAGAAGTTTAGGCTTAACTTTTGGAAATTCAGGGGTGAGCGGTTCTAATTTTGAGCCATAGGGAGGAATATACATAGGGCAATGGCACATCCTTATCCGTTGACTTCTGGTTATCCGACCTCCCTGGTATCCCAAAAATCTTATTGACTAGCCAAAAGAATACGTATAGTCCAACTGATATGAGGACAATAAAAAGAAGTACATTAAATAGTCCTGTAAAGAACATAGGCCAAAAAGTAGGTTGCGCTGCAATGGACACTAAGACAATGATCACAATGAAGACAACAAGTTCCAATAGATTACCCACCAACCTGCAATAGTTATACCCCACACCCAATTTACAAAATAGACCTAGGGTACAATTGCCTTAAATTTACGGGGGATATATGAGTCAACAAGTGCGACCAGGAGGAGAAAAAGTCTCTCTACTTTGGCTAAGTTTGGGTTGTGTGGTGAGCGGCATACTCGTCACTCTTTTTAACTTCGGACTCACTAGTTTCTTAATCTTTCCCGAAGGAGCATGGCAAAGTTTATGGAGCTACTTATTTCCAGACCCAGCTATCAACTGTTTATATCAGGACTGTAACCGTGATGTGACAGCTATAAATTTACTCTGGACTTTCCCTGGCAGTTTGTTGATGGGCATTATTGGTGGGGTACTAGCCGGGTTTCCCATACGGGACTATATGCAGCAAGTAATTGATCTTAAACAGGCGAGTGTGATCGTTCGTGGCTCAAGGTTAGCTGAAGCCGGAGAAGTGAATAAAGCCTATGTCAATAAATCTGGTGTCTCTCCGATTCAGATTGGTGGGGTAACTTTCCCGAATAATCTAGAGACTTTGAGCTTACTTACCTGCGGTTCACCAGGGACGGGTAAGACCACGAACATTAACCAGATGCTTAGAACCATCCGGCAGCGCAAAGACAACAAAGCCATTATTTATGATGCCAACAGTGATTACCTCAAAGCTCACTACCGACCAGGAGATGTGGTGTTAGGCTTCTCACCTTGGACGACCCACGCCTGGAGTCCCTGGAGTGAATACCCTAATAGTTTTGGCCTAGAGAATGTGGCTCAAGTACTAGTCCCTGAATCAGGACAAGATACATTTTGGAGTGATAGTGCCAGAACTATCTTAACTAGTTTGCTGGAAGTGGCGAGTTCTTGGGCTGAGTTAAGAACGCTCGTTTATCACACCAAAGGTGATGAGTTGATAAGAAGGACGAAAGGGAAAGAAGCTCATGAGCTGATGTGTTCAAAAGAAGCAATGAGCATTATGACAGGGATAAGGTCTAGACTACCTTTCCTGCGTTATCTATGGTGGATCCGGTTGTTGGGACAAAAATGGGTCTAATACTCTTTCCGTTTGATTAGCAGGTTTTTGTTCTAGGCCACCAGTGGTAGAACAAGTATCTCTTGAGCAACTCGGTCTGCTTTGATAAACTACGACATCGTTGCTCTAATCGCTCTTCCACTTCTTCAATCGTCAC
>JBBRQP010000136.1:0-5513 GCA_038226175.1 Gloeobacterales cyanobacterium | reverse complement strand
TTGAGAGAGTGTTGGCACTTATGCAAATCATTTAAGATAGTAAGATTTATCTTTGAGTTAGGTGCAACTATCAATAAGTTTAGTTTTCCCAAGCTGGACTGGTATAGGAACCTTTTATGTCTTTCTTAGGATTGCTATATCGTATTTAAAGCTACATAATTCCTCAAAGACCAGCAGCGCTATACTCACAGGCCACTCGCCTTCAAATTTGCGCCCATAATACAAAGTGAGGGTCAAACTAAAAGCATTAGGAAGTCCTATCAAATATAGAGATAATTCTTCAGTAACTGCTTCGAGTGTAATATCTTCTTCGTCCATTAAATAAGACTGGTTTTTAGCTAGTAACTCTTGCAAAATTTGAGTTTGCTCAAGCAACAGTTTAAGCTCCTGATTCGTTATCGATACAGACCAAGATTCACCCCGGATTAAGGCACCATCTCTGAGTTGGCGTAACCACTTCATGCGGGTTCTCGAGCAGTATCTTGACGATAAATAGTTAACATAGTTTGGATCAGAGCTTCGCGTTGGGAACGCGGCAGTTGACTGATTAGTTTTTGGTCATCTAAGTAGGCATTTTTGGCCAATTCTTCGCGTCCTGGATATTCTTCAGCCCGAATGGTTTCATTGACGCCCAGATAATCTGCCACGGTCAGTTTCCAATCAAAGCGCGAGTAGGGAGAACGACCCTTGATATAAATATGATATGTAACCAAACGCCGAATTAGGTTTTGGGGACTAGACTGATCAGCGTTAGTGGCACCTTGAGGAAACTTAGGTTGGCTTTGATAAAACAGTTTTGTCACTTGAGATGGGATCGGTAAGGCCGCGACAGGTGCGCCGAGACTCAGCAGAAGTAGCAAAAAAGCCGGATACTTGGTCACGTCTTGGTTCTCTAGAGACTCACTTCTCTATTTTGACCCCGAGATGGGTGGGAAACTTCATAACCCGGGGTTAAAATTAGTAAAGACACTTCAAACGGGAACGGCATGGAAACCTTAGCCGCGATTGGCGTACTGGGCGCATTGGTCGTCATTCATGAATTAGGTCACTTTTTGGCGGCTCGGCTACAGGGTATCCACGCTAATCGCTTTTCGATTGGCTTCGGCCCAGTTTTATTTAAGCATGAGACGCCCGAGACGGAATATGCGCTGCGTCTGTTGCCTTTGGGCGGTTATGTGGGCTTTCCTGATGAAGACCCTGACAGCACGATTCCCAAAGATGATCCCAATTTGCTAAAAAATCGTCCGATTCGTGACCGTGCTCTGGTAATGGTGGCTGGGGTCGTCGCTAACTTGGTGTTTACTTATATTTTCTTGCTGTTGTTGGTGCTCTTTACAGGCATTGAAGAAGCAACGCCCGGTATTCGGGTCTCTGATATCAAACCTCAGTCTCCCGCCGCAACAGCGGGTCTCAAGGCCGGAGATACGGTCTTGGCGGCCGGAGGTCAAGACCTTGGCATCAAAAGTATCGAGCAGTTTAAAACTGTGATTGCCAGTAGCGCCAACCAACCGATCACGCTCAAAGTGCAACGGGCTGGGCAGACATTGACATCGGTAGTTACGCCCGATCTCAAAGGTAAGATTGGTATTGCCCTAGTGGACAATATCCGCCAGCGTCCACCCAAGTCAGCCCTCGAACCTTTTGCGGCAGCAGCCCAAAAGTATGGTGATATTGCTGGAACCACCCTCTCTGGATTTGGGCAACTGTTTACAGGCAAAGTGGGCATTGATCAGCTCTCAAGTCCTGTTGGTATTGTCAAAGTAACCGCAGATGTAGCAGCAGCCAATCCTATCAATTTGCTCTACATGGCAGCACTGATCTCGTTTAATCTAGGTCTGCTCAACATCCTACCGATTCCTGGGCTGGATGGTTCACACTTGATGTTTCTGGCCTTTGAAGCAATTCGTGGTAAACCTGTCTCCGAAAAGATCCAAAACGGCTTATTACAAGCCGGTCTTGCTTGTTTGATGCTCTTGGTGGTGACTCTGATTTTCCGGGATTCCTTTAACTGGATTACCAAAGGTTCGCCATTTTAAGGTGTGATGACTGCTGACGTTGTAGCTTGCTTCCCGTAGGGTTGCGAGCTATGTAACGCGGAGCTTTCGCTATTTCTGAAGTATCAAGCTCAAGGCTTGCGCTCAGTACCAGCCAAGAACGTCACAGTATCCTCAACTCCAAACACATCTTTACAGATGCTGGTGGGGGTCAAAAGGCTTCCGGATTATGATGTTTGTCCTTTTTGCCAAACTGCTCTTACTTTGTCAATTGGCAGTTTTGTACTTTCTGTAACCTGTTCAACACTCATCCCCGCTTGCAGCATGTTTACAACCAGTCTCTCTTCAGTTTGAGTAGCTCCCTTACCAAACACATCTTTGTAGTAGCGGGTGTCTTCTATCTTTGTATCGGTAAGTCCCAACATTTGCGTGACCTCCTCTGGTGACAATTGCGTTAGTTTTTTTATAATCATATCTTGCAGAATATCCAGCATTGAGCCTTCAACTTCTGGCAGTCCTCTTAACCGCGCCACTTCCTGAGCTATCTCCTCCGCTGGTGCGATTACCAACCGTATAACCTCGGTGTAGAGATTATCGGTCTGTGGTATTTCATCTATATAAATGCGCTCTACCGAAGGCCAAGCTAGCGCATCACGGTGTGGTGTCGTCCATAATACTTCCTCATTCTCCCTGCGCTCGGGGTATATCATCACAATTCGCACCTCTTGGAGCGTTTCCGCATCAGACTTTTTAGCTCCTCGGTAGCGGTCACTCAGATGCAAAAACACCTCACCAAACAGACGTGGATAAAATGCTGGGTCATCGTAAAACTGTACTTCCAGAAAACAGATAGTTCCTTCCCCGTTTTCTGGCACCAAGATCCCATCAAAGCTGAAAGCTAATTCTTTAACCTGCACTGCACCCATTACATAGTGGCTAGTGGGAACTTCCCCCAACAAGTCAAATAATGTCTCAGGTTAGTCTTTAAACAAGCGATAAAACACATGGTCGGTACACAAGACGTTTTTCCTAGGGTATGGGGTATACCTTGGTTAAGTCATTCGTGACGACTCCTGCTCCCCCTTTGAAGGGGGTTTTTACCGTTTTAATGATCATAAGCTGAATTTTTGACTGTACTCTCAAGTAGAGCAACAGTTAGGAATTGGGCAATTCCCAAAGGACAGCAAGCCTATCTGGGGTCACCTCAGAAAACGGAAAATCAAAGCATCTAAGCTGTCACTAGTGCAAGTGTCCCAAAAACGACTGTTCATCGGAGGTTCACATGAATCGAGTAACTGGCATCGGTGGTATATTTTTCAAGGCCAAGGACGCACTAGCCCTACAGGCTTGGTACAAGCAGCATCTTGGCATTGATGTACAAGAGTGGGGCGGCGCAGTGTTCACTTGGACTGATTCGGCTGGCAATCCCACTGGAGGAACCACCATCTGGTCTATAGGGTTGAATGAAGGCGACCACTTTGCCCCAAGCAATGCCTCCTTCATGATCAACTATCGGGTCGAAGACCTTCATGGGATAGTCAAGATCCTCAAGGAAGAAGGCTGTAACGTCCTTGATAAAATCGATGAATCTGAGTACGGGAAATTTGCCTGGGTCATCGATCCAGAGGGAAACAAGGTCGAGTTATGGCAACCGCCTGTGGGGCAATGAGTCGAAGACACGCTCTCAGCCCACGTCTGCGGCCTAACCCTTCGTTCAAGTGGACTCGCGGCGGCAAGCCGGGTCAAGTCTGCTTAAATCAAACATTAGACTTTATGAGATGAGACCAAAGGATGGAAACAGTTACACTTTACCGACCTACAGGGCCTGAAGAATTAGAACTTGTGAAGCAAAGTGGCTATCGTCGCTGGCCCCCTCGCCTGCCCGAACAACCAATTTTCTACCCAGTCACCAACGAGCAATATGCCATAGATATTGCAAGCCGCTGGAATGTAAAAGACAGTGGTGTTGGCTACGTTACGCGATTTCATGTCCTTGCTTCTTTCATGAGTCGCTATAAGGTACAAAAAGTAGGTGGCGCGCACCACACCGAGTGGTGGATTCCTGCTGAGGAGTTAGAAGCACTCAATGATAAGATCCTTGGCTTGATTGAAGTAATTGGTGAGTACCGAAAGCAAGTCTAACCAGTTGCTTCATCTGATACTGACTTTACCCTAATTTGGTTAACGGTGATTTTATGCTAAATGCTGTTGGGCAGCATAGTAAATTTTTTCAAACTCGATCAGGCAGAGATAACCCACAGTGGAATGCAAGTACTAGCAAAGAAATTGCTGAATACATATTTCAAGGAATTCATGAAAAGTAGCTTGACCAAATAGATGAAGAAGCCAGTTCGGAGCGTAAAACTTCAAGCTAAGCACAGCGGCATGAAGAGGGACAGCACAGAGGTTTGATAGCAATGCTATCATTTCTTATAACAACACTCTCGTTGAGGTAAGCGACTGTGGCTAATTTAATCGTGCGTAATGTAGATGATGACATCGCTTATGCTCTCAAAGTGCAAGCCATTCAGCATGGTATCAGCGCGGAGGCCGAACATCGGCGCATTCTAGAGCAGGCACTACTACGTCCTAAGAAAAAAAGCCTGCTTGAGGTGCTCAGCCAAATGCCCGATGTTGGTACCGATGCAGATTTTATGCGAGTTAACGATTCCCTGTCCGACTGATGTATTTACTCGATACCAACATCGTTAGCGAATTGCGTAAGCAAACACGGGCTAATCCTGGTGTGACACGCTTTTTTTATCAGCTCGCCGCCCAAGAAGCACCCGCCTACCTCAGTGTGATCACCCTCGGTGAACTGCATCGTGGGGTTAAACTTATTCGGCACCGGGGCGACTTGGCCCAAGCCCAAGCTCTGGAAACCTGGCTGCAAACTTTACTCAATGATTATGCTGGCAACATCCTCGATTTTGGTAAAGAAGAAGCCCAAGTCTGGGGTCAGTTGCGCGTACCCCACCCAGAAAATGCCATAGATAAACAGATTGCCGCTACAGCATTGATCTACGGCTTGACCCTAGTTACCCGTAATGTCCAGGATTTTGCTGCTACCGGGGTCACCCTCCTTAACCCCTTCGAGTAAACCAAACCTTGCTATTACTGGGGTTAACAAACTTTTTGTTACCGCGCTAGAGTGTGGCGGCTTTGAGAAACTTCCTCTAACGAGTCAAATAATGTCTCAGGGTAGTTTTTGAACAAGCGGTAAAACACATGGTCGGTATGCAAGACGTTTCTCCTAGGATATGGGGTCATAGCTTAGTTACAGCAATTTTCAAGTGAAAGAGCTATATTAATTGGACTAAATGGAGAGGGTGATGGGAAAACCATATTCAGTGGATCTCCGCCAACGGATTTTAGCTGTCTACTTCAATAAAGAAGGCTCACAACGAATAATTGCCGAACGCTTCAAAGTAAGTCCCAGTTTTGTGCGTGACTTACTACACCACTACCGTACAAGTGGCGACTTACACCCCAACCCCCAGCGTGGTCGACCCAAACTTA
>JBBRQP010000135.1:0-5515 GCA_038226175.1 Gloeobacterales cyanobacterium | reverse complement strand
GCCACGGTGCGGGAAAGCTTGCGGGGGCAGTACGACGTAGGCCAGCGGCAGGGGCCGAAAGTAGGCCGCTAAGCAGCGAACGAGTCGCATGTTCCCAATCGGTAACACGCCCATTCTCCCCTTTTTCACCCCCTTAGTTTTAGGACTATTCCCGGGCTTGTTTTCGAATAGATGTTATGTTAAGTAACTATTCCAAGATCAGGGGCTAGTTACTTGCCCGTCCCTTTGGTGGGATCCAAGCCGAAGACTTTGGCCGTGTAACTGCCAAGGTTTTTGACTTTGCCATCAGCGGCTTTGACCTGGATATCGTACAACTGGCGCTGAATGGTCTCCAGGGTGTGGGTGGCCAGCACGGTATCAGCCTGATCAGGCCGCAGGCGGAATTGTTTGATGAGCCGCTCGCGCAGTTCCCCCGTGGGTTGGGGTTCGGGTTGCGCCTGGTAGAAGACCTCGAATTGGACCTCCACGACGGGTTTGCGGCCCCTTCCAGGGCGGTCGCCGTAGATGGGCTGGTAGGTGAAATGCACGTCAGTATGGCCGTGGTTGATCTCGCGTTCAGCCACCTCTAATACGTCCCGCTTGAACTGCGACCAGACTGGATATTTATCTTTTGCTGTTTTAGGGTCTATTATGCTCAGCATAGTCTTCAGATCAACTAAATCACGCTTGAAGGTCTTGTTAGGCATGTTTTTGTACATGCATAGCAGCTCATAGATCCGCTTGGCATAGGCCGAATGGAGGGAAAGAGCCGCCACCAGTTGAACCTTGGTAAACCTTTGATTCAAATCGACATAGAAGGGCCGAATCTTTTGGGAAAGCTCAATTTCGATTACACCGGTCCCCTTTTTATACTCGGCTGATGCTACAAAAGATGCTTGTAACAGATTGCCATTGGGTAGCACTGTTTCGAGAATACGGCTCATTAGCTTTCGAGTAGCCTCTTTGTAAGCCTCAAATTTAAGTTCGATCTGACCTGTAACCTGGGCCATCTCTTTCACCGATACTTGGTACATTTTGGTTGGTGGATCATCCTTACGAATAGAAGCTGCCACCATGTACAGCAAGTTCTTTTCGGCCTCTGTCATCTCGTAACGGGCCGTGGTCAAAATATTGTCTTGCCAAATTTCGACAGGCTTACTCATATTGGTTAGGGTCTGATCTACAGGCAAATATAAAAAATGTATCTAAATAATGGAGTCCATTTTAAAAATCCATTTTTCTGCCGACCAAACCACACTTTATTAACCCCCTTTTACCGACCAAACCACATTTTATTAACCCTGCTTCACCGACCAAACCACATTTTATTACCGACCAAACCACATTTTATTCGAGTTATCCACACTGTAACTAACTGTATATCAGATAGTTACAGCCGAATTTTTTTCCTTCAAGTGTTAAACAAGTGTATTTGAAAAAACACAAACACTTGTTGTTCAAAAAAGTGGCTTGAAAAAGACGGCTTTTAGGGTAGCTAACGCCAGGGTAAGAAGGGAGAAGGACCCCCAATGTTGGGAGGAGAATCAAGAAACAAGTGGGAGAGAGAAAAACAAACAATAACTAAAAACGGACTAGGTGCGACAACTAAGTTTTTAGTTATTTACTAATAAATACTTGATTATCAGGTAGTTATTAGTAAATAACTAAGTTCAGTTATCAAGGTCGCTTTGCTTCATCGTTACTCCATTTCTGAGGGATTTCCCCCCTAGGTACATAATACGACAGAGATGTATCCGCTCTTGCTGAATACGTACCCTTGTACGGAGCATGTACATGAACTTCCCTAATAGATTGTGAGTTGCCACTACCGCTGTAAACGATGTCGAATCTTTGCGCGCTATTGTCGTCGTAATGAAATGTGAAACTGTTATTATCCCAGTTGTCTTCTTCATTAAGAAACCGACTAATAATTGCTAAGCTGTCGTTTCTTACCGTGTACACGTGTAGATGAAGTCGATATAATTGTTCGTCATATCCTACGTTGCCCGGAGTTAGTAGTTTTGAGGGTAGTTCAGTCTTTACCCATGACATTGATGAGATACGCTGTGACATAGGCCCCGTCCCACTAATGACATCTTTCTTACATGATATCATAGTGGTTATTGAGACGAAGATTGTACAGAAATAATAGGTAGTTTTCATGGTTGTATATTTCTCCAAACGTCTAGCCACGAAGTGAAAGCACCACTACCATCAGGATTAAGATTGTAGACGTGATACCAAGCGTTATAAGCACCATTCCACCCCCAATTCATGTAACGCTGGTCTGATACATATAAGTCACAACCGCCATTGGGTTGTTGCGAATAGTAAGAGAACCTGTGGATACCAGAGCTAACCCAAATGTGAGCATCTTTTAAATCAATACTGCCTTTTGATCCCCAGTACATAACGGGAGTACCTGTGGCAAGATCGCCTGCTCCAGCATAAACGTCACCACCAACCCATCCACCCGTGTTCGTATAACCGGCACTGTTGAAAGCATTACCCAATTGCCCCGGACCAGTAACCGAATTACAAGCGAAGGGAACATATGAAGAATTACAATCACGATAAATTTTACTTATAAGGGCGGCAAGTTCCAACTGACCAGACGTTTCTACGTTACAGGACCAAGAGCCAAGTGAATTGGGCATCACATTGAAGTTGAAATTACTCGGCTTATTTACACCTTTCTTGCCAAAGTAGGTCATGATTTGTGCAACGGCTACCGGTCCACAACCGGCAGGTGGTCTGTTGCAAGCACAAGAACCAGTCATAATTATAGGAGTTGGTATCTGGCTGTTGTAACCTGCTGATTGACTGAACTCAATTCGGTTTCCAGATGGGTCTCTCAAGAAGTCATCTAGATCATAACTAGGTGGATCTGGCGGGCAGACAGGTGGGCCAGATGGAGGTAGAACTTGATTTCCTATGACGCCCGTACCACTATTTTGGTTCAGCCACATTCTTTTTATAATAGGATGAACCTTTTGGTTACTGTCTTTTATTTTTTTGGCTTCTAATTTCGTGAAGTTAAACCAGTGAGAGGCCCCCCCTGGTATTTGGCTAACATTAAAGGTGCCATTGTCCGAATAGGCCAGTACAGGAATAATTCGTTCATCACCCGCGATAATTGTCCAACCTTTGTTATTTTTGTAATTAATCACATGAAATAGTATTCTCCCTTTGTCATCAGAGATTGACACCGTTTTATCTACTTCCTTTTCTTGCTGAGCGTTGAGTTCTGTTTTGTACCCTACCTTAGCTGACGTATTCCCTCTAGTCTTAATCAAAGGTGATGACTTAGCTGTAGCAATAGCCTGTTCCAAGCTTATTTCAAAGCTGTTATCATCAAACTTTGGAGTTAGTTCTGTCTCAGTTTTGCTACAGTTGAGTAGGAAACTGAGACAGAAGACAGATGTCAAAGCCTTGATCCATCTATTCTTGATTGAAATTTTTTTCATGACTGCCTCGTTTAACTGTGAGTAACCTATAACCTTGGTAAGTATGGTAACTTTTTATATTATATACAAGAGTACATAGATGTAAAATTTTATCGGTTGACTCATATGCATTGTTTGGAATGGTGTTGGTCGCAACATCTGTGGGTGAATGCTGAGGACAAGATCTCCTTTCAGTGTTATCTGGAAGATCATCACTGCACGTTCTCTCTCTCTGTACCTTATACCCGCGACGTGCAATCCGTTTAGGTGTCATATGAAAGGGAAGAAGAAACCACCCCGCGCAGGCTGGCTAGTTCTATCATTCAAACTTGACTTTGTTACTTAGCATTTTCAGCTTAGGTTTGCGGTGAGTCCACCTTCTAAAATAGAAGGTGGACTCACTCCACTAGTGAACGCTACCTTACCCCTCCCTATCGGTCGGGGACGGCATCGATTCCCTAGTTTCATTCGGCAGGGCGACCCCTGCACCCCGGCCAATGGCGTATGCAATCCTACGAGTAGCGAAGATGAAAAGTATGGGTAACGTGGGTGGTCACGGCAGCCACGTCGAGCGGCTGCGGGAAACGCCCAACGCCGAGCTGGCGCGGTACGAGCTGAACCAGCGGTTGGCGGGCAGCGAGTCGCCGGTGGCCGACGTGCAGGCCCGGTTTGAGGAAGTGGGCATCACTCCCCGGAAAGGGGCGGTGCTGGCCATCGACGTGTTCATCACGGCCAGCCCCGAACACTTCCCCCGTAACCACCCCGACGATTTGACGTGGCAAGCTTTCCAGGCGAAGGCCATGCAGTTTCTGGCCGACGAGTACGGGGCGGCCAACGTGGTCCATGCCATGGCTCATCACGACGAGACCAGCCCCCACCTACACGCCATTATCACCCCGATCCGAACTAAAGTCGTTAAGGTGGGCCGGACGGTGAAGACGGAACGGATCGAACACCGGTTGTGCGCCAAAGATTGGTTGGGTGGCGAGCGGATCACCTTGAGCAAGCTGCAAACCCGGTTTGCCCAGGCGGTGGCCGATCTGGGCTTAAAACGGGGCATTGCCGGCAGCCGGGCGACCCATACCCAGGTCAAGCAGTTTTACGCCGTGGTGCAGGAAACGGTGGGGCAGGCTCAGGTGATTCACCAGGCACTGGCCCCCATCGACCCGGATTACTTCGTGCGGTCGGTGCCCAAACCGGGGCTGCTGGATCTGGCCACGCCCCGGCAGTTTGCCCAGACTCAGGTCGGCCAGGCCCTGGGGCAGTTGGCGCAGCAGATCGAACAAACCAACGCCAACGCGGCGGCGGCCCGGCGTGGCCAGCTCGTGGCCCTGCAAACGCCGGTGCTCGATGGGTTGGCCCAAAAGGGGAACACCCGCCAGAGTCAGGCCGAAAAAGCCTTGAAACAGCTTGGCTACCGGCTGGATCAACACGGGCAATTGGTGAACATTGAGGAAGAGCGAAAAACGGCCCTCAGAGCCACGATCAGTGCCAGCGTGGGAAAGTGTACCGATCCAGAGGGGTTACGGGCTGAACTGGCCTTAAAAGGGGTCAGATTGACCTTTCACAAGGAGCGTCCCGAACTTATCGGCAATCGACCCTGTAACGGGGCGGCGTTCAGCGATGGGAAAGGGGAACGGGTTTGGGGAAGCGATCTGGGGGCTGCCTACACGACGGCGAGCCTCTTGACGCAGATGGCCCAAGTAGGGATCGAGCGGGAGCGGCAGGCGAAAGAGAAGGCCTACCGGGCGAGTTTGGATGACGTATTGGCCCAGATCTTCAAACGCCACGGCGGCGACTGCCACCAGGTGCAGCAATACCTGGCCAAACGAAGCCCAGCGCAGCAGGCGCAATTTTTGGCCGAATTCGGGCAACTACACGGCCCGGCGGGGGATACCTACGCCCGGCAGCGGTTCGAGGCGTTGAACCAGATGGGGGTCTCGCAACTGGCCACGGTGCGGGAAAGCTTGCGGGGGCAGTACGACGTAGGCCAGCGGCAGGGGCCGAAAGTAGGCCGCTAAGCAGCGAACGAGTCGCATGTTCCCAATCGGTAACACGCCCATTCTCCCCTTTTTCACCCCCTTAGTTTT
>JBBRQP010000134.1:0-5690 GCA_038226175.1 Gloeobacterales cyanobacterium | reverse complement strand
GGTGACGATTGAAGAAGTGGAAGAGCGATTAGAGCAACGATGTCGTAGTTTATCAAAGCAGACCGAGTTGCTCAAGAGATACTTGTTCTACCACTGGTGGCCCAGAACAAAAACCTGCTAATCAAACGGAAAGAGTATTAGGCGGTGAGACTACGACCTATTCTTATACCAATGGGGGCAGCCCGGTCACAGGAACTTCAGCAACGGTGCGTCCGACCATGACGACCTTAGCTTCTGCCAATGGCACAACTGGGGTCGGCGGAACGGCAACCAATCAAGCGTTGGGGTTCCTTAATACGACGGGTGCTTCGACAACTACTTCAAGTAATGCAGCTAATGGTACCTTTGCGACCGATGGTACCGAAGCGCTCAACCTCAACTCTAGTAATACTTTTAGTCTTTCGTTTACGCAGCCAGCAGCGGCTTTTAGTTTTTATACAACGGATTTGGGTGACGCAAATAACAAGCTGACGGTGCAATTTTTTAATGGTAGTACTTTAGTTGCTTCAAGCACGGTTCAAAACCCCGATCTTACCTATCCCAATGGCACCTCATCAGTATCATTTTTTGGGTTTGTGGCTAGTACGCCCGCTGAATATTTTAATAGCGTGAAGTTTATCAATTCGGTGGGCGGTGATGCCTATGGTTTTGATCAAGTCTCCGTCGGCACAGTCCAACAGGTAACAGGAGTTCCTGAGCCGACGACGATGACGGGCTTGCTGTTGTTGGGCTTGAGCGCTCTTGTCTTGCGCCGTAACCGCAAATAGGGCATGACCACAAAGCTGAGCAGACAAAGCTCTAGCTATCCAATTACACACCAGTCTCGCTGACAGAATCGTTTATGATCACAGCAATGCGCGCAATGGTTTGTGATGACGGCACCTAAATTACTGGCACTCTTGGGTCTAGGGCTGCTTCTAGTAGGACAGCCAGCTTTGGCCTATCGCCCTCTCAGCTCGAGTGTGGTCACCAATGTCGAACCTACAGCGCCTGTGACACTAACCGCCTCAAATGGTAGTTTTCAGGATACTTCGACTAGGCTTAATGGCCTATTGATCAGTATCTTGACCCTACGCCGTGAGCAAGTTACGCCTGAGACTGAGCTACGGGCGATCAGTTCCTTAGAAGTTGAGCTGGTCTTACTCGGTAGTCAGGGTGATGTCCTCGAAACCATCGTTACGCCGATTGTGATCAGTACTGCTTGGTCGCCCTTGAGTAGCCGTCAGATTCGCTTGGAGCGTGAGTATTTAGGTTGGCCTGCGACCAATTTGCGAGCACGACTCTTACAAGTGACCTATACAACGGGTGATCCTTGGCGCGTGGCTGCACCGACTGAGGCTGAAGTTCCGGCCACGCCATCTCCTCAGGCCAATGCTGATAGCCTTAATCTCAGTACTGATTCGCCCTTTATCAGTCCCAAAGTTTTATTTCCTGGGGGCAGTAGTGGTGGTGGTAATGGCGATGGCTTTAGTAATCCTTCGCGTCCTGTGCGCCCGCGCCCGATCCGCCCGCGTCCTGGTGTGACCCCCACGGGCTATACGCCTCCAAATATCCCGATTCCGTCACCGCCGCCGTTGCCTGGGGGTACGGTCAATCCCAACACTTCCCCATTTACCGCACGGCCTTCACCCTTTGGGACAGGCACGAGCACGAGCAGTCCCTTTGGCGCTCCTAATACAGCCAAACCCGCTACGCCCGGTCAACCGAATTCATCCTCTGATGAAGACCGCTAGCTAAATTTGGCGTAACACAATCTAGTCTTAACCTTGGCAGGGCAGACTAAACGGCGGTGTGTTCTGTATTCCTCGTGAAATCTCTTAAGTTCTGGTACATAGCAAGTTTGCTTACTTTCGCCATGTTGACTCCTGCCCAAGCCCTACCTACTCTTGGCAATGGCCTGACGGTTCCTGGTAATGCCGATTGCACGGGTTATGCGGGTCTGCCCCCTTGTCCCGTACTTCTGGTGGCGGCACGATTGTCTATGATACGCGCCTTGATAAATTCACTCTGGATGTTAATCTCACAACTGGTGCGATCAGCAATTTTCGCTTGCTCAAGATAGTTGCTTTTACAATTTCCGCCGGGACAAGCATTAGTGGCGTGCTTTACACGACCACAATGGCTTTTAATCCAGTATTACTTAAAGAAGTGCTTCTGTAGATTGTTTAATTTCTTTGAGTAACTGCTCCTTGACTCCTACGCCATTTCTTTAGTCGAGAAATAGTTCATACCTTATCCCGTTTTTATTTGTGGTAAGTCGCGTAAGAGGAATTCATAGGGAGGTGGGGTATATATGGGGTGTCCTTACCGGAGACAAAAATGGATAGTAAAGAGGTGATCAATTTATTTCCTGAGCAACTGCGACCAGTGGCTTTAGGGGTTTTGGTTATACTTATGCTCACGAAGGGTTTTATTACCTTCAATGATCAGCACAAATTGTTGAAATCTGCTGAAAAAAAGACTGAGGAACTAAGCAATTCAATGCAGGATTTTTTATCTAAAAGCGGTACAAATGACTTAAAACTTACTGATAGTCTGAAAGAAGAAATCTCTAAAGTTGCTTTCGCTAAACTCGTTGGCTTTTCAGCTAAGCATGATCTCAGGCAAAGTATCCTTGAAATAATAGAAAAAACTCCGTCAAGTATGACTTTTAATACAATAAAAGATTCAAAAGACTATATTAATAGAGATTCTAAATCTTTAAGTATCAGTATAGACCTATTTGCAAAAATTAGACTTTTTATCGCGTCCTATAGTTGCTTAGCTTCTGTCTTTTTCCTCTTTCAGGTATTAAGTTTGCCGAGTAATAATGAGAGTTTACTCATTTCTAAAATCTGCTTGATTCTGCTCTCCTTTATTCTCATATGCTTTTCCTCAAAAGAGTTTATCTGTTTTACACAAGCACTTAGATTAGACTATGTAATAAAAAGAATCAATGGTAAGCATTATGGAAAAAAATGGCAATGGTTCCTAGGTTTCTCTGATTGGAAAGATGAATAGCTCCTTCCGAAAGCCCTGACCGACTTGAATAGAGATAAAGATTACTCATCGGTCAGTTTATTTCTATAGTTAGTTTCCTATTGACTGCCTTACCCCAGAATTGGGCGGGAGCTGACTATTCAAGCGCAAACGCTATCAGGCGGCACATATTGCACTAAATCTCCTACCTAAGCTGAGTATATTTCCAACCAACAGCAAAACCCTGACCCTTTGCAAGTGAGGTTAGAGACTCTAGGATAGGCTGATAAGCCTTGCTCAAAATTTCTTTATTTAATAAATCTTCACGCCTAGTAATTTTTAGATCAAGTACATAAGATTCAGTATATTTATTCCAGAGACTCTCTGTTAAATGTTGATGTGTAACTGTTAAACCGTGATGCTGCAATGCAATGAAATCTTGGTGATAAGAAGCATCAGGTAAACTATTAGATTTAGAAGAATTTACACGTTGTAAAGTTGGAATAAGATTCCAGAGTTGGTTATGCGCGACAAAAGACCAAGGTAAATAGTGATCTAAAGGTGCTGATACTTCGGTGATTTGCTGCCCAGAAAAAATACAGTAGAGCGGTGAATTTTCTATAACTACCTTCCAATACTTTTTTAGTTCAGTCAAGGTACTGCGTTCTTGAGGAGGAAAAAGTTTTTCAGATAAATTGAGGACATTAGAGTTGCACTTTTGCATATATTGTAGCCATTCCCAGGCAGCCCAACCCCGTATAATTGCGTAATGCTTTTGTAAATAATCAGCCCATAGCGGATGTAGTTTAATAAAATTTTTGTGGTCATTGATTAAATAAGGGGTATCTCCAACCTCATAAGCTACAGCGGATTGCTTGACTGCCCAAGGATTAACTCCGCCATCTTTTGTAGGTTTTGTTTCTATTTCCAGGAAAGGCATAATTAAACGAAATGGTACATATTTCATTAGAGAATTATCAATTTTTTGCTCACCAATAGTTTTTCTGAGTTGTTGCTTATCTGTATCTGTAAATTTAAGTACAGCATCGGTGATTTCTAGATTTAGCGAATCCAATTTTTTGGTAATTTGATCTTGAATACCAAAAGAAAGCCTGAAATAAGTATGCGGAAACCAAGTATTAGCTAACATTTCAATAGTTAGTTCTCTAAAAGTCACAGGAGTAGTAACATCAAAATTTCTACGTTTTAGAATATCCAGAATAGATAAAAAGAAAATGTATTTATAGGAGTTGGTGGTGTTATCAAATATTCTTGACAAGTTAATGATATTAAGCTCTGAAGATTCAGGAAGCCTCGCATCGTATGTCATCCTAAATATCTCCTAACTTGCGATAAATTTGGGTGAGTGGCTGCTTTGAGAGCAGTTGAATTTTTTTAAGGCAAGGATGATCGAGATCTTGATTAAACTAGCATAATTAGATTTCATAGTGAAATACCCTAAAAACTTTCATAAACAAGTCATAGTGAGCCTTAACTTGACAGCAGCCACAGGCAACCGCTAAGCTAACATCGTCACTCAACGATAAGACATGTGGATACCCTCAAGCCAAGTTGTACAGACCTGTGTACTTCTGAACTAACCCAACCCAACCAACAAGCATTAGCCAGCCTGTGCAAAGCGCTCGCCCATCCGGCGCGGGTACAGATTTTGCAAATTCTAATCGAGCGCAAGTCCTGTATTTGCGGGGAGATCGTCGAGGTGATGCCCTTATCCCAATCCACCGTGTCCGAACACCTACGCATTCTCAAGCAAGCCGGACTAGTGCAAGGCGAAGTCGATGGCCCTAGAGTTTGCTACTGCATTAACCCTCCCATGCTCAACCACTTCAAAACCTTGATCGCAGCCCTTTAATTTTTTGCTTGTCTTATCGTTCATCGTCGAAACACTTTATTGGAGAACCCGCCCCATGAAATTTCGCCCACACATTAGCTTAGAAGTCACCAATTTAGCCGCTGCCGTGCAGTTTTATGAGACCGTCTTTGCCACAGAGGCCACAAAACTCCATACCGACTATGCCAATTTCCGCCTAGAAGCACCCGCCCTTCACCTATCGCTCATCCTAGAACCCACCAAAACACCCACGACCACAGGACAACATTTTGGTGTAGAACTCTTCGACGAAGCCGACCTCGACGCTTGGCAACAACGCATCACCGAAGCGGGTTTAGTGCCACGCCTAGAGACCGCCGTGACCTGTTGTTATGCCATAGCCAATAAATTTTGGTTGCGCGACCCGGACGGGCATGAGTGGGAATTTTGGGTACGGCAGGCCGAGGCAACGCTCATGCATGGTGAACCTGTAGCCTGTTGCGCGCCTATCGCTACCCCGACCTGTTGTGGAGCTTGACGATGTCTGAGGGGCAACAGGCGGTCTTAGCTGAGGCAGTAGGCACCTTCTGCTTAGTATTTACCGGAACCACCGCTATTGTCGTCAATACACTCACGGGCGGCGTGATTAGCCATCTAGGCGTGAGTTGCGTTTTTGGGGCGATAGTGACGGCACTAATTTATGCCTTTGGTGCCATCAGTGGGGCGCATTTCAATCCGGCGGTAACCCTTGCCCTGTGGTGGTTACAGCGGTTTTCATACGGATGTACCAAGATAACCCGAGTGAGTGAACCAACCTTTCGCATCAGTTTCTGTAATACGCTTTAGCCCTTGTCCTATCGCTTCTTCAAGACTTTCTTTGTCACGCTTGCCTTGGGAGCGT
>JBBRQP010000133.1:0-5725 GCA_038226175.1 Gloeobacterales cyanobacterium | reverse complement strand
CCTTGGTTCAGAAGCTCTACGCCGAGAAATTCATGAAGGGCTCAACGTTGTTGAGAATTGGAACAGCGTCAATGGATTTATTCACTTCGGACAAAATGGAAAAATTCCTTCAAACAATATCGAAGACCAGGAGCTGTCAATGCTCTGTCTGCACCTGTTGCAGGTCTCTCTCATCTACGTCAACACGTTAATGCTCCAAGAAGTTCTCAGCGAACCAGACTGGTCCGATCGCATGACGGCAGCAGACTGGCGCGGTCTAAATCCGCTTGGGCACTCACATGTTACATATGGGCACTTCGATTGCAATATGAAAAAACGAATTAAACTCAAAGCAAAAGCGGCATAGGTAGCCACGGATGACAAGAACAAACCCGCAAAAAAAAGCCAAAGAGTTGGCAAAATTACTGCGCAATGAGCGCCCAGACTACCACTATCTAAAAGCTGTTTTTAAACACCTTCGGGCCGAGCTGAATGTGGAGGTAGTGACAAAAGCTAAGTCACTGCCTGATATTCCGACCGAAGATGAAATGAAGCAATACTATGAAATTGTCTGGACTGGCAAAAATACTCAGGACTTGCTCATTGTAAAAACGCTTTTGTACACCGGTGCTCGGGTAAGTGAGCTGGTGAATATCAAGCTCACTGATGTAGATTTCAAACGCTTCCAAATCCGCATTGAGTCAGGGAAAGGCGGCAAAGACAGGATGGTTCCGTTCCCTGAATCATTCAAAGAAATACTGGCAATGCACGTCAATGATATGAAAGTGAGCGGTGCTACACACCTATTCGAATCATCATGGAAGAAGCTTTATACCGACCGTGGAATACGTAAGATCCTTCAGCGGTACGCCACAGCAGCGGATCTAACAAAGACTGTCTCACCACACAAGCTGCGCCACTTCCTATTCACCTGGCTAAAGAAGCAGGGTTTGGATGACGCGATGATTCAACCATACTCAGGACACGCATCCAGGCAGTCTTTAGAGATCTATTCTCGTATGAGTTTGGCTGTAGCACAGGAAGAATACGATCAAGCGATCAAGAAGTTCCCAGTATGACTAAGTTCTACTGCATTCGAGAGGAGCGCCAAAAAAATCTCATTTTCAAAACGCTTACTGAGTAAGGCTTTGCTGTTTCGGATTGCACCTGGTGACAGCTTCGCTATCCCAGCGCCTTTTAAGCTCCTTGATGTAATTCTCACACCTTGCACGTTTGCAATATTGCTCTTCGTAAATCCAATCCGCACGACCACCACGTTGGTTAGTAACCACATAGCGAAATTCAGCACCACTGGCTTTAAAGTCACATCTACAAACTATTCTGCGTCGTTTTCTCCAAGTATCAGCCGCATAGCTCACATCAGCCAAGACCCGTACGAACTCATCGTTCTCAGGTGTTTCTTTCTTGAATTCATCTCGAAATTTCTGTTTAGCAATGCCGATCAGATGTTCAGATTGACGAGCTAGCCTGGCGTTTGTGGGTAAGCCGATGTAGTATGTGATTTGATTTTTTTCGCAATACTCATATAGGTCTGGACGTGCAAAACCTGCATCAGCACGGAAATAGATCTTCAGCTTTGGAAATGATTTGCGAATAATTTTTACTGCCGCGCGTAATGTTTCTAAAGCATCTGTGACTTGGCGAATTAAATTAGAATTCTTGGCGAATTATTTTGGAATTTTCACGTGCCTCCTAGAAGAAGCCCCTGCCGAGCCACTTCAATTAGATCTGGAGTGACCATTGGTAGGTGTGACTTTGATCGATAAATGCGACAGTTTTTTAAAAGATAATTGTCACGTTGAGCGATATTTGCACGGACTCCATATGTATGGTGCTGTTCGAGTAGAAATGGCTTGATTTCGGCTATTTTTTTGATCGTGCCGGCGTATCAAGCAGAAGGCTTGTACTCGCCGCATGGACAAGCTCCGGGGAAATGATCGAAATAGAGTTTATCCCGCACTACACTTTGTTCGTGCTTTTTGAACTAATTCCTTTCGGGAGATTGAGGTCTCCTCTCCCCGGAAACGATAGTTTTACCAAGCTAACGAACGAAGGAACGGACCGGATAAAGATTGCTCGAACTGGCGCGGTCCGCTAGCACGATTCACAATCTCAGCTCAAGATAAACTCGAACGTGTCCGGATGAGCTTGAGAGCCTAGCGCACCAAATGCGCTAGGACCCGAGTTTGGATGAGTTTGCTAAGAAGCGACGAATTGTAGGATATAAGTTTCATTCGCCATGGGCAGTAAATACTTTGCTGTTTGTCTTACCAGTTAGCGCTAGTTTTCATCAGTGTTACCAAAGTTAAGGGCTTGCTTGGATTTTACTGAGTTGTGAACATTCGCGCAAAGCGCGCCAGCGCATTTAAGTGGCATGCGATGTTAAAAGCGGCTTACAGTAAGCTTTTATATTTAGTTCGTTATTATCGAATCTGCCTGTACAGCGCAAGTAGAAAGAGTGTGACTTTTATTGCGGATTTAAGTAACACACTGTGAACTTTGAATCTAAGCCATTCTCGGCGCTAGTTTTAAGTCCTACTTCATTTGCATCTTCCACGAAAAAACTACTTCGACAACCAGTCTACTTTTACGCAAGCACTTTCCGAACAAACGCAACCGCGCTGGTGGACTGGTCTTGTGTCCTGCAAATGAAGATAGAAAACTTCAACAACACTAAAGGAAAACACAATGAAACGATCAACCTTTGCAAGTTTAGGTCTTGCAGTGGCGGTGTATCTGGGCTTAGCCGCCGCACCGGCTTTTGCTCTCAATAGTCCTCCCCCCGCACCCATAGCGTCTGACAACTGCCATGAGATCGAGCCGGTACCCGTTGGTCCGGTAGTTTGGCCATCAGGACCGCACAGCTACTACTGCGGGAGTGCTCAGCCGGCTGATGGCACGAAAATGATTAACGTGTTGAAGGCTCTTTATGCTCGTACAAAAACGGAGATGATTGGACTTGCGGGTACCACAACTCGCGGTAACTTCTATCTTTTCGGCAGCACAGCCGAATTTAATCTCAGCTCGTTAGCCGCATATGGTGTCGCAGGCAACGAGGCACCAGCCTCAACTGTAGACGACGCATCGGGAAATCTACCTCCTATTTTCACTGCTGTCTGGCTGAAGAATGGCAACAACAAAGTGAACGGATTTCCCGAAAATGCTGTAGCTCACGAGTTAGGGCATTGGTTTGATGCATTGAACGGCGCCGCCGTTTCTGCAACTGAGCAAATAACACTCAATTTGCCTAACGGCGTCACAATGGTGCCAGCGGGGCATCAAATCTTTTTGACTATCGCGAATGGCAATCTCCCAAATGGGGCTATTAGTGTATCTGCGATAGCCGGTGGAGGGGAGACTCTCACATCGATGGCTACTAAACTTAAAGCAGCCATCACCACTGTGAATAATCCACTTTTAACGGCAACTTCGACCGGACCAAATCTTAAGGTCAATTATCTTGGACTGGGAAGTGGGCCAACATACAGTTATGCCGTAACTGGTGCGGGAACATTGGAGCAAGTTTGGCTTGATACCGGTCCCAAGGTGTCCGACCAAGCATTCTTCAAACATTTGCTCCACGGACCAAGTCCTGAGACTGCCACCATCGGCGGTACCTTTGCGGCCGGCAGTAAATTCACTTTCAACTTTCGAGAAGCTCCGCCTTCCATTGTTGAGCACTCGGTGTCCTACACGGTTGTAGCAGGAAATACAGCAAGTGACGTTGCGACCGCCATTACAGGTCTGATCAATGCCAATTCCGGTGGGCAGGTGATAGCTGCATCAGCTGGTGCCGTAATCACCATGACATCGGCGAGTGGCAATACAGATTACTCTGCTACCGTAGTGGCAAATGCAAG
This sequence comes from Gloeobacterales cyanobacterium, assembly GCA_038226175.1. Classification (GTDB taxonomy): domain Bacteria; phylum Cyanobacteriota; class Cyanobacteriia; order Gloeobacterales; family Anthocerotibacteraceae; genus JBBRQP01. The sequence goes on along the minus strand of JBBRQP010000133.1, from coordinate 1,865 downwards.
CGAAACAGTAACGCTTCTTGGTGATGTCCCGAGGTTTAATCAGGACCCAAACTGTAACGCGCAGGGAACTGGCCTCTTTACCGCTCAACGAGATCACAACACTGACTACATTTGCAGCACATCCATTCAAGGAAGCGTGGGTGGCGGACCAGCTCATGCCGGTACGATCACGCTGACAGTTACGGACGACACCGTTCCAGCGAACAAAAAGGTGGTGTCGGTCGGTGTCGCATTAAACGAGAGTTCAAGTGATATCGCCGCGGCTTTGGCTCTCAAAATCACGACACAATTGAGTACCTACGGTATTAAAGCCAGCGCTCCTCTTAACTCTAATACCTTGACGATAGTGTCGTCCACTGGTGACGCCACCACCTACGTGTTCGCGCCTGGGACCACAACTGTAGCCTTGCAACTGCAGGTGCCAGCGTTTGGCAACGGTAGTACGCTGTTCACAAAGCCTTATACGGCTGCGAATGTTGGTTACAGCAATTGGACGAAACTTACTGTGACTGCCTGGCCGGACTTCTATGTTCCGGACAAAGAAATGGTCGCCGAATACTATGCAGTTTTGGCGAACTATACGGACAGATTTTTCCCCGGAAATATCGCCAATGATCAGTCCTTGGACCGGTATTTGACATTTAATCCGGGATTTACCTGCATCAACAATCTTTTGTTGGGCATTGGAAATACGCGGCTACGCCCGACTAATGTTCCTGCTGGGTGCCCAGCCAACTAATTAGTTCGCACTGATAAATGTGGCTGGAAACATTGAGTGGGCGATCTTGCCAGGGGGGAAGTCCGCATCCAATTTTCAGGCTGCCACCACATCTGGTAGCGAAATGAATTTTTCCAAAGGAAAGGGACATGGAGGCTTTTGTGCGCGAAAATTGTATTGCTTACATCCAACAGCCGCGTACAGGAAGGATTTCCATGTCCCTGCAAAAAGCGTACCAAATAACAATAATTGCTGGAGTATTCCAAGCAAAGCTTAATCCAAATCATGAGCTATTAATTTTAGCTGAAAAGATCAACTGGGAAAGGCTTTCGGAGGAATTAGCATCTCATTACAGCAAGATCGGGCGCGCCGGGAAGCCAATTAGATTGATGGTTGGGGCGCATATCCTCAAGCACATGCACAATCTTTCCGATGAAGAGGTCGTCAAACGCCTAAACGGAGATATCTATTGGATGGCCTTCTGTGGCATAGACGAGCCTTTCACCAGCGACGATTGGCACGCTCTCAATTCATCAACGATGACATGCTTTCGTAAGCGCATTGGTCCTGCCGGTGTGCAGAAGATTGAGCAAGTGGTGCGTGAGCATCTCCTCGCTGAACACCGCATTACCCCAAAGTCTCAGTTCGTGGACACTACCGCCATGGAAAAGAATGTGGCATATCCAACCGACACAAACCTTCTGGATAAAGGCCGGAAACGATTGCTGTCCGGATTCAAAAAACTGAAAAAGCTTGGTCGCAAAATGAAGATCGGCCGGACATTTGCACGCAAAGCTAGAAAAGCATTGCTTCAGATCATAAAGCTCGGAAAAGATCGGCAAGAGCGAATAAGAAACGGTGCTGAGCAGCTGGCAAAATTTGCAAAGAGTGTTCTATCGAGAGTGCCTAAGGCACTGCGAAAAGCAAAGAAACATAAGGATGAGAAAAAGCAAAAACAAATCGAAGCCATTCAGGAACAGATCCGCGTCGATGCAGAATTACTCGCCCGTGTGATTGCACAAATGGAAGCGCGCTACGTAGGAACGCACCTGAAAAATAAAGTGTATAGCCTCCACGAACCGCAGGTTACCTGCATTGCGAAAGGAAAGCGCGGTAAACCAAATGAGTATGGTAGCAAGGTCAGTAT
>JBBRQP010000132.1:0-5761 GCA_038226175.1 Gloeobacterales cyanobacterium | reverse complement strand
TGTGGCGACCACCCTCAACAATTTGGCGGGATTGTATCGTGCCCAAGGACGGTATGAGCAAGCGGAGCCGATGTATGAAAGGGCGCTCGGCATCAGAGAAAAAGTGTTAGGCGCGGAGCATCCCGATGTGGCGAACACCCTCAACAATTTGGCGGGATTGTATCGTGCCCAAGGACGGTATGAGCAAGCGGAGCCGATGTATGAAAGGGCGCTCGGCATCAGAGAAAAAGTGTTAGGCGCGGAGCATCCCGATGTGGCGAACACCCTCAACAATCTGGCGGTACTGTATTTCTATCAAAAAAAATATCAACAGGCACAATCTTTGCTCCAACAGGTGCTAAAAATACGTGAACAGAGACTTGGAAAAGAACACCCTAATTTTTTAAGTTGTGTAGAGAGTTTGGCACAAGTCTACTTAGCTCAAAACTTGCTTACAGAGGCTTCCCAGCTATATTCCTGGGCAATGGAAGAAGCCCCCTAGTCCCTTCTCCAATTTCTCTTCGTTATTCAGAAGCCGAACCCTTATTGGTGAGGGCATTAGCAATACGTGAAAAAACACTAGGCAAGGATCATCCTTATACAAAAGGAACACAACAGTGGCTAGAGCTATTGAGAACAAAAAAAGAGTGAGCTGCTTAGGGTTGCTCAAAGCGGTCAGACAAACGTTCGCGCAGAGCCTGGTCTGAGTTATCACAAACCTGGTAGCGACGGCGGAAGTAGTGTCCGAGGTCTTGACTACTCAGGGCAAGGTAAATCGGACGCCAAGGTTCCCGGTTTTTGGCAAGCCAACTAGAGGACATTGAGTCTATCAACCTTTTTGGTGATTTATGACTCCTTTATTTGTTGGAAAAGAAGCAGCTGCCATGCTTTTGGGTTGCTCTGTGCATACCCTCAAAGACTGGAGATGTCAGTTTTGGACAGAGGGCTTGGAGTTTACTAAGCCTAATTCACGGTCGGTTCGATACTGTGTAACGTTGCTAACCGCTTGGTCGGTTCACCGTAATGACCCTGCAGCTTATCAGCGCGCAATAGAAAATTACAAGGCGGGTTTACTTTCGAACCAGCCACGCCGCGCCGAAAGCCCCTCAAAAGTTTCATGAACATCCCAAAAAAGTGAAAAACGGCCTGGTGAGAGCCGCTTTCAATCTTATTTAGTGAGATCATTCAATGAATCAATGTAATTATAACCCGGCTGAACTTCCACAGCCGCGCCATTCAGCGCAGATGCTCGCTGACAGATTTAAAAAAGTTCTGATTTTTGATGCTGGGGGTTGGCTTTGGCGTGACCAACCTGTAACACCCGGTTGGCTCTATAACCTTGTTTTTTGGGAAATCTCAGTGTCCTACAGCTGGGTAAATATACCACCTTGGTTTGTTACCCAAAATTTTGATCGACTACCCCAACTATTGGAGAAGCCATGAATAACGAACTAGTTACCCCTTCACATGAGGGGACACCTTTGCTGTTACCGCTTGTCGATAATGTCCCAGACACCCTCAAGCACTTACCCCAGTGGGTTATATGGCGTGGTGTCTGGCTTGCTGACAAAGGCAAGTACACAAAAGTTCCATACCAGTGCAACGGCTCAAAAGCTAGTTCCACTAACCCCAACACCTGGACTTCCTTTGATAAAGCCGTCATAGCCTATCAACAAGAGGAATATGACGGTATCGGTTTCGTAGTCAGTGACCAAGATTCTATAGTCGGTGTTGACCTCGATCACTGTATAGAACCCATTTGGTATCCTCCTCAAGCGGCAGGAGCTAGCCGTCTGAGCATCAGCCGGATAAAGCACAGATTGAGTTTTGCACGAGCATGGTGTAGGGTTCGCTCAAAGTTCTTGACTAAACTTTTGCATCGCTCCACCCAAGCGTTCGAGCGTTCCACCACCCATCGCACCTTCACAGGTATAAATCCAGATTTACCTTGGCTCTGTTTTTGGGATGGGGGGGGAGTTTGCCGAACGCTCAAATACAATCTTGCTCAATATCTCAGGATAGATAAGCTCTAAGGCTTTCTGGAGATGCTCTGGGTGATAGCCATGGTCAACCAAAATCGTAATCTTGACCATAGCTAACGGTTTCTCCTTAAAATAATTGATATTTTGCGTAAACATTTCAATTAGTCCTTGATCATCGGTGATATTGGCACGAGTGCAGTGGGTAAAAAAAGGAACCCCCAACGTATCCACCGCCAAATGCCGCTTGAGGCCATTAGTCGCTTTGTAAGCACAAAAACCTTTAGAGGCTTTGCTGGCATTGCAGGTGTTCTTGACTGCCTGCGAGTCTACTAACATCAAGGTTGTCCAGCGTGTTTTTTTTCACTTGTTCGCGCACTTTGCCATGTATGGTGTTGAGTATCTCATCAAGGACTCCCCTTGCCCGCCACTGCTTATAGTGCCAAAACACTCTCGAGTAAGGGGGCAGGTCTTTGGGTAAATCTGCCCAGTTACAGCCATTCTTGAGCTGGTAGAAGACTGCGTCGAGAATCTGTCGCTTACGCCAGCGCGGTGGGCAAGTTTGTTTCTTCTTCGGTAGTAGTGGCTCGATAATCGCCCATTCTGCGTCGCTGAGGCTACTGGAGTATGCCATTTCTTCCAAGTTCTCTTGTTACTTACAAAGATACCAAATGGTTTCTATAAGCCATCAATCCGGCTATACGGATTAGTTTGCACCTACTACTCTAACGGTAACATAAGCACTATTTTACAAATGTACATTTGCGTGATACAATAAAGACTCAGAATTACGCACGGCATTATGAGCAGACTAACGATTGAAGTTACTGAGCAGCAGCACCAGAGTATCAAGGCCATGGCAGCGCTTCAGGGTCAGAGCATTAAGGAGTATGTGTTAGAGCGCCTCCTTGACGAACCTGATAACACTATGAAGCTGCGGCTGCTGCGCGAAAAGATTGAAGAGGCATCGGTATCGATTGCTGCGGGTAAGGGTGTTACTTATAGCAGTGGCGCAGCATTGGCTCAGGATGTCATCGCGCAGGGAGAACGACGATTAACCCGCGACAGCTAATTATTGCGCCTGAAGCGCTGGAAGATTTAGAGAACATCTATCTGGACATTGCTACAGACAGCCAAATTGCGGCAGCAGACTTCTTGCAAGATCTGACGGCACAGATCGAGAAGCTGGCAAGACTAGGTATTAGGGGAGTATCCAGAGAATGGGTAAGTTCTGGGCTACGCGCATTCCCCTATCGTGAGCGCTGTTTTTATTTTCGCATCGAAGATGAGCGTTTGGTGCTGCTGCGCGTTCTGCATGGAAAACAGGATGTAAGCCGCCAATTTGCAGAGTAATTATGGCTCTGTGTCGCGCTTGAGTTCAGCAAAAAAGACTCCAAATGTAGCATACAAGCTAAAGCATTCTTTATGACATTCCGTCAGCTCTGTAATCCATATAGTCAACAATCCAGCTATATGGATTACAGAGCTGATGGAATCGGCTTTGGTCTATAATCCAATAATCCGGCTATATGGATTTATTGCGGAGAAACCATGAAAACAGTGGCAGTCCTAGCGCAAAAAGGCGGGAGTGGAAAAACAACCCTTGCGGTGCATCTGGCGGTATGCGCGACACGCTCAAAATTTCGCACCGCCTTAATCGACATAGACCCCCAAGGGAGTGCGGCTGATTGGAATGAAAGCCGCCCCGAAGATGAGAAGCTAGATTCGATAAAAGCCACGGCCGGACAACTGGCGGCGTTGTTAAAGCAAGCAAAGAGTGCGGGGGCAGACCTAGCAATCATAGACACGGCTCCCCATGCCAACAGTGCCGCAGCAGAAGCCGCCAAGCTGGCAGACCTGATATTGATTCCCTGCCGCCCGTCACGCTTCGATCTCAAAACCGTAGGCACCAGCACCGAGATCGCCAGACTTGCCGGAACTCGTGCTGTTGTCGTGATCAATGCCGCCCCACGGGGCAAGCTGGCAGACGAAGCGCGAGCTGCTCTTGAAGGACAGGGTGTTACTGTGATCAAGCCAGTCATGCAGCAACGAGCCGCCTATAGTCATGCCGTCATTGATGGACAGGCCGTGCATGAGTACGAACCGGGTGGGAAGGCAGCCGAAGAAATCGACGCGCTTTTTTCCTGTATTCGTGGGCTTTTAAAGATATAATCCAACAATCCGGCTATGTGGCTATATGCGGAGGAAAGACCTAGTGATTAAATCAAAAAGAAAAGAATTAGGGGGGCTGTTTCAGAACGAGCCGCCTGATAAAGCTGTCGAACCCAAGGGAAAGCGCTCAGATCGTGAAGGCAAAAGCACGACCATTTTTCAAGTCCCTGAGCCTGCTAAAAAACAGCTTGCCTATCTCGCTATTGACGAAGGCACTACCCAGCAAGCACTGTTAATTGAAGCCTTGAATGATTTGTTTGCAAAATACGGCAAGGCACCGATAGCTTGAGGCTCGCACATGAACAGCTATACCGACATCGAACGGCAACGGAGCATTGAAGACTTGCAGAAAAGATGCGAGAAACTTGCGAAAGCCCCGCCGCCGCCGCGTCGGGAAGCTGAGATAATTCAGCTTCCCTTGTGGCCAGAGCCGAAGCGAGGAACACCTAACGCTTTTATTCGCTCGGCATTGTTTCCGGCTATCCAGAGCAAAGACAGGAAGTGGCTTAAAGAAGTTACGCTTTCCAGTCAGAACGGTATCACCGTCAAATTTACGGGTGAGCAACTCAATCAGGAAGATTTAACGATCTGGCAAAGCCTTGTACACCTTGCGCGTAGTTACCCATTAGGAGAGGAGTGCGGTTTTACTGGGTATTCCATGCTTAAGCTGATGGGGCTTAAAGATGGAGGAGATCAAAGGAAGGCATTGCACAGTACTTTTGTTCGGCTGAGGTCAGCAACGGTTGAGATAAAGGGATTGCGTTACCCGTATATGGGTGGTTTGATTGACGAGGTTGTAGGAGATGATACAACCAAACATTACTTTGTCCGGCTTAACAAGAAGCTTGCCGATCTCTTTAGTCATAGCGAATGGACACAAATTATGTGGGAACAACGGTTGCTGTTACGGCGTAAGCCTCTGGCGCAGTTTCTACACGGTTTTTATAGCAGTCACCGTGAGCCGTACCCGTTGAAGCTAGAAACACTGCATGAGATTTCAGGTAGCCGAAATCACCAGCCAGCAGATTTTAAACGTAGATGTCGTGATGCGCTCGAAGAACTCATTAAAGTTGGTTTCCTTGAAAGCTACAGCATTGAAGGCAACATGGTGAAAGTAAAGCGGTTTTATATTGGTCTGACCTATTCACGGTAAAAGTCATCAGTGTTTCTAACCACCGTAAGCAACTTATAGAGTATGGCGAGTTAACAACTCTCTGCACGCGTAGTATGACTGTAGTACTGCCATCATTAGAGCCACAACGTACCGTCATTAGAGCCACAATATACCGTCATTAGAGCCACAATATACCGTCATTAGAGCCACAACGTACCGTCATTAGAGCCACATGTACCGTCATTAGAGCCACAATATACCGTCATTAGAGCCACAGTAGTACCGTCATTAGAGCCACATTTTGGCCTTGTGGAAAACTCCTAGAACCCTTACACAGCAGCGGGTTCAGGCGTCGAGAAATTTTTGCCTAATCTTTTTCTAATCTTCTTCTAATCTTTTAAGAATAAAGAAGCTTAAAGAAGGAGAAAAAAAGACAAAAAAAAAGCCACGCAAAAATGAAATTTACAGCTAAATTGCGGCATCATAGAGCCATTCATCAAGCTAGAAGCTCATCGGG
>JBBRQP010000131.1:0-5862 GCA_038226175.1 Gloeobacterales cyanobacterium | reverse complement strand
GTAACCAAATAATTTGCAGGTGGGTGCGTTCCACCCCGTCCGTTGCTTGGCGGTAGCGCTTTTCTAATTCTTCCACACTCAGGTGGTTCACAAGACTGAGGTTCTTTACCACACCTTATTCTATAAGCGGAAAGTGTATTAAACACGCACTACGCAATTTTCGGGCTGTACCTCCATTTACATCCTGAAACAGGCTAGCAAGCTGCTCTGTAATTCAACAAACCAGTAATCTGGTATGCCAGTTAGCCGCACTACCAGTCTATAGGTTTAACAGATTACCAGCATCCTCGCCTGGTAGTTCAGTCAAGGCGAGGATTGTTGTCTAGGCTGTTTTTGGACAGATAGCATAAAAGTCACTATCCACTAAATTCAGGCAAGGTCAGTAGCCAAATAGGGGTCTGCTCACGAAACGGAAAAAATCGTACGCTTAGGGATTTGCGGAGGCTGGAACCCAGCGGTACAGAGTTGGCACAGACACACCCAGGTTCTTAGCCCCATCCTTGAATCGAGCTTTGACGACAATATCCAGGAGCTTCTTCTCGCCCAAGGGAATATCGGTGAAAAACTCCTATTCCAAAAAAATCAAAGAGTCCGGGTCCAAGTAGGTCAAAACCTCTGGGAAGAATAAATCCAGGAAGTCCAGAAAAAAGGTGGCCAGAAGTTGCTTGAAAAGCTGGTCATGATCGATAGACATATTTGTGATTGTGAGGGGGAGAGTCTTCAATGAAACATCAGAAAAAAGGGGTTTGGGTTGAGGCGTACTACAGTCTTAGTGTGGTAGCAGAAAGAAACCTCTTTCTTACTTTCTTGCATATTGGAATTACCAACGAGCAATCAACTTCCTAGCCGTCAATAAACTCAATAAAACAATCTAAGTTAAACTAAAATCACTTTGGCTATGTTTCTTTACCCTGATGCTCATTGGCTACGCCCCTATCTCCACCGATGACCAAAATCTTGACCTACAAAGTGATGCACTCAAGACAACGGGGTGCGACAAAATTTCTGGGGCTAAGGCCGACCGTCTCGGTTTAATCACGGCTCTTAAAGTAATTCGCACTGGCGATACTTTAGTGATTTGGCGACTTGACCGTTTGGTTCGGAGCCTGAAAGACCTCATTGACTTGATGGAAGTTGGCAATCCGGCTTTATTAGGAGCAGAAGTACACGGTGCAGGAGATTTGCAGGATGATGCAGCTTTCTAAGCCGACGTTGTATGAGTACTTGGATGAACGGGAAGCTAGTTTCAACGAGCAAGGCTACAATCTCCCAGAGTGACCTCCTAGAGTACAGCAAGTTGTGCTTATAGCGTTTGTAGCCGATACTAGAGCTATGAGCACCATTACAGAAACCCGTTTTGACCCAGCAAGCCTGTCTGATGAAGACAAGCAACAGCTTTACCGCGCACTAGAAACAGAAACCCGTCCAATGCTCCTGAGTAAGGATGGAGATTATGTGATTGAGTTGCCCCAAGCTGTGAATGATATCTTTCTGGAAATTCTTCGGGCCATGCAACGTAATGAGGCTGTGTTCCTGGTTCATGAAGATAATGCCTTTACCACCCAAGCCGCAGCGAATTACTTAGGGGTTTCTCGACAGTATTTTGTTCAACTCTTGGAACAAGGAAAACTGCCTTTTCATCGCGTTGGGACTCATCGCAGAGTACTCTTTAAGGATTTAGTTACCTATCGGCAGACTCGCAGCCACGAACGGCGCGTTATCCTCGACCAGATGACGAAAGAATTGGTGGATGCAGACCTTGATGCTGAGTATGTCGACCTGACACGCGCTGAGTAGGAGAAGCCATGAGGGCTGATTACTCGGTCGTGCTTGATGCGAATGTTCTTGCGGAATCATCTCTCTCAGACCTCTTTTTGCGTCTTGCTGAGGGGCCACGGCTGCTACTGCCGAAATGGACAGATTATCTTTGGCAGGAAACAGAGCGCACGATGATTGATGTTCTGAAGTGGCCTCAGCAAAGGGTCGCTTCACGAATTACGGCGGCAAAAGCTGCATTTCCTGAAGCAATGATTACTGATTATCAGGTCTTCATCGCTCAATGTACGAATGATCCTAAAGATAGGCATATCCTAGCGGCGGCAATCCGTGGACAGGTAGAAACAATTGTCACGATGAATACCCGCCACTTCAAGCCTGCTGATATGGCACCTTGGGGTATTACTGTAGCTCACCCGGATGAATATCTGAGAGTATTGTATGAACTTGATAACGGCATTGTTATTCAAACGCTGAACGATATGGCGAGAATACGCAATAAGCCAATTGAGCAAATGCTTGCCAGACTTAGCCCACCTGCGCCTAAGTTTGCAAGGAAAGTTGGTCATGACTTACAGTTAGTTATTCCTCCCTATGATCCAATGACATATCGAAATTCGTGAGTAAAAAAGTTAGGTGCATATTTGGATAGAAAATTGCATTTTCATAAAGTAGAAATATTTCAGAAGCCTTTAACCCAGAAACTGAATGTGCATCAAATTAGGCTTAAGATAATTTAAAATCTTCTATAGTGTGTGTTGAATCGCTTTTGAGCACCTGTCAAATTTATACGCATATTAATAACTTCTGTGCTCACACCATAAAGACAAGATGCTTCTGATATCGGAATTTTTTGTCGCACAATATGTAATGCTGCCTCCTCGGAAATCAGCAAAGCAGAGCCAAGCTAGTTTGCTGCAGCTTCTTGCTCTGCATTAATATTTCTACATCTACTATCATTAAAGACTTCCATTGGTGGGTGTCCAAGAATTGCGTGGCTTAACTCATGGGCAATGTTAGCAGCCTGTCTATGAATAGTATCATTATGAACTATCAAGCGGGGCGTAGACCTAAAGCACTTGACCCAGAAAAGTGGAAGTTGGCAATCCGGCTGCATCAGGAGCAGAAGTACACAGTGCAGGAGATTTGTCAGATGATGCAGCTTTCTAAGCCAACTTTATATAAGTACTTGGATGAACGGGTAGATGGTCTTAATCTTCAGAAGTAACCTACACATAACGCTCTGGGAGCAGGTTTTTGTCTATTTCCTATTTGTGTGCCACCGTGCCGGAGAAACGGTCATACCCCCATATACCCACACCAAGGTCTAGGACATTGTAGAATTTCATGCATGAACTACTCAGCAAAGACATACCTCTTTCTATTTTCTACCCTGCTTTTGCTTTTGGCATCCCCGGCTCGTGTCACAGCCCAGACCCCAGACAAAGCAGTTATCTCTTGGTTGCGTACCAATGCCATCCCTCTTACGCACCGTGGAACCTGATGGCTCCGACCAAGACTTGGCATTTTTGTCCCGACTTCTCGCCCACCACCGCATTGTGGCGATGGGAGAAGCTACCCATGGCACCCACGACTTCTTTCAATTCAAACGCCGCGTGTTTGAATATCTTGTCAAACGGCAGGGGTTCACGGCCTTCGCTATGGAAACTCCATTACTTGAGGGGGCACTACTGAATGACTATGTGCATGGTGGGCAAGGCGATCCAGTTTCGGTGCTCGCCAACTCTTACTGGTGTTGGAATACTCAAGAGGTTTTGGGGTTAGTTGAGTGGATGCGCCAGTACAACTTGGATCTCCATCATCAGCGAAAGTTAAATTTTTACGGCTTTGATACCCAAAAGGCTTTCACTTACGGATTCCCTGCATTACGTCAATACTTCGACAGAATCGACAATATCTTCACCCCACGTTTATCCAATATCGAGGCTCAGGTGAATGAGCAGCGTCGATTATTGTCCGGTAAGAGCGGGCGTGAACAGGCAATTCAACACAAGGAAGAGGTAGCGGGCAAATTACGCACTGTCATAGAGCAGCTACAGAATAACCAAGTGCTCTATGTTTCCCGCTCGACAGCAAATGAGTGGTCAATGATGCTCCGGGCGGCACAAATGATGCTCCGGGCGGCACAAATGATGCTACTGGCTCAGAAGGATGTTTTTGAAATGGGCTTCTCGGCTGGGAATGAATTGCGTGATCGGGGTATGGCAGACAATGTGGGATGGATTCTTAATCAGGAGGGAGCGAACAGCAAAGTTTTTGTCTGGGCGCACAACTCACACCTCAACCGTGACCCAGAGTACCGCCCCAACTACCTGGATTCCCCATACCGTCCCAAAGAAATTCCTGCTGGTGAACCAACAACAAAGCAAATGGGTTCTTTTTTAAAGGCCATACATAAAGAAGATTTATATACTATAGGGTTTGAGTTTGATGGGGGAACATTCCAAACTCAATTTTTCGATAGCCCAGGCAGCAAACCTGTGGTTAAGCCAGTCGCCTTGGAGCCTGCCCCAAGGGACACTTTACCTTATGTACTTACCCAAGTAGGAACACCCCTATATTTTGTCGATTTTTCCCATGCTGCTCGGTCACAGGTCGTAGAAAAATGGCTCGTGAAGAAGCAAAAAGCCCACTTTTACGGAGGAATGATGACAGCCCAACGCAGTTTTGAGCTGATCCGGCTTGCCCGAAGTTACGACGGATTGGTGTTTGTCAAGCAAACAAGGCGAGCTGTACCGCTAGAGGCAATTTCTGAAAAGTCACCGTAACGTACAGCCACACTTTCATTACCCAGACCAGGGTTCAGGCTTGACTTATGATATCCAATCTTTGAATATAGTCGTATTGTCCGGCCCGGGCATACCCCACATCCACAGCATTATCCAGCTACCTCGAAAATCTAATCCGTCTAGACATCCGTCTAGACAACTTTGCCATAATAAAGCAAAATTCCCTACCAATGCGCATCAGGAATAGCCATGTCTACTGGACTGCAACTACTCAACCCGCGTGATCTGCGTACTCGCCTTGCCCTATCAAGGGAGCGTATGGGTGGCATTCTCCATGTCAGTGCCAAAACCTATGAACGTTGGGAAAAAGGCGAAGTCTCCCCCAATCAAGAGCACCGCAACGCCTTAGCCAAACTCAAAGAAATTGAAGAACTTGGACTGCTCGTTTACACCTGTGAGGGCCTACGCGAGTTTCTGAGCACCCCTTTACCAATCTTCGATGGTCACTCAGCCCTCGAAACGATCCGCCTTGGTCAACACGACCAAGTTCTCGCTGCTCTTGCTGCTGACTACGAAGGACTCGGTTACTAGGTGGCGCTTGCAGACTTCCTACAACCCTGGCAAGGCTTCGGTGTGCGCCATATCCCCGATGGCTCTCCCTATGGTGTACTTGACTTTCGTTTTAGCCGTCGTGCCAAAAGCAATCGCTGGAATCTCGAAGGCCAACCTACCCTCTATCTCGCAGGCGAAAGAGACGTAGCCCTCGATGAGTACGCTAAACATTTGCAGATTGACCGTTCCACCACCCTCGCGGCCAAAACCCAAATCCGCCGCGTCTGGCGATTAGAACTTGCTCTCGATTACATCATCGACCTGCGTACCCCTCAACTCTGGCAGGAACTTTCCTTACAGAACTCCCCATTCTGCTTCCTCGAAATTGAACAAGCCCGTGCCGTCGCTCAACTTGTACGCAAAACTACCATTGCCCAAGGCATCCTCGTTCCTGCCATGGCTTTTTTAGACAAGCCGGAACGTTGGGTCATAGCCATCTTTCTCGAAAAACTCCTCAGCGATCCCCTGCGCGATGATCCTAGCTACTTCATCTTCTCTACCACCGATGACGGAACTTTCCAATTGACAAATCACCATCCCTAAAGAAAGGGGATTTTTGCTTCATTAACCGCTACAGGTCAGTATCTAATACACTTTCCGCTTATAGAATAAGGTGTGGTAAAGAACCTCAGTCTTGTGAACCACCTGAGTGTGGAAGAATTAGAAAAGCGCTACCGCCAAGCAACGGACGGGGTGGAACGCACCCACCTGCAAATTATTTGGT
>JBBRQP010000130.1:0-5950 GCA_038226175.1 Gloeobacterales cyanobacterium | reverse complement strand
TAACCAAATAATTTGCAGGTGGGTGCGTTCCACCCCGTCCGTTGCTTGGCGGTAGCGCTTTTCTAATTCTTCCACACTCAGGTGGTTCACAAGACTGAGGTTCTTTACCATACCTTATTCTATAAGCGGAAAGTGTATAAGGTAATACGAGCTAGCTCCATCTCAATCCTCCTTACCTTATCCCGTTTTATTGGACAGTGACTTTATCCTACCTGCTGTTGGAGATCATTGGTGACTAATAAATCATGGTACTTTTCCAAATTGGATTACCATGAGCAGTTAATTTAACGGTCGTCATGAGTATAAATTTTTGACCGGGTTGAATATCTACACTACTTAAATCAAGGGTAGGGTTACGCGCTGTGTACCACTTCTTAGCACCTTCACCTTTATGAGTCCTAAAAGCACCCATGAGATATTTGTCACCCCATATCTTCTTTGGGTTGTTGTGCCCGCAATTTTTGCGGATTGATCTGGAATTCCACATTAGGGACACGCTTTTTCCCTGGAACTTCTTGAGCCCGAAGCAGAAATCCTTCTGCTATCAACTCATCTACCGTTCGCCAGAAGATTTGATTATTCCGCGAGCCGTTGCCCCCTAAGAGATCAAGATTCTTAAATAGGTAATGTTTAGAGACAACTAAGTACTGGCCATCACGGAGGCTATCCCACTTCATCCGGCTAGCAAGGTAGACGAGTAGCTTCATCCCATAGTCATTTTTAGCGGTGTTGCCCTGCTTCTGGGTAATATCAACGGAGTTGGCAAAAAGAACGTAATCGCCCGTTCGGCTTGGGCCTTCAAAAAATTCGAGGTCTACGGTGTAGGCATCGGCAAGTTCATGGGTATAATCTGCCGCTTTAATCAGGTCAAAATCACGGGGCAGGTTATCTATTTCATAGTCTTTGATCCGCAGAACACTTTTCACCGATACCTTGGCTCCGACGTTATTCCCTTTGCGGAGGGATTGAGCAAAGACTAGTTCAGTCCGGTGGAGAGTCACTAGATCTTGATTAAGCTGGCTACGTAGTTTCGCCGGGAAGGTGCCCTGGGGAGTCCGTGCATAGCCTAAACTTTCCAGGAGATCATTAGAGCGAATATGAACCCTCGGACCTTTGCCCTGGGCTGCTGCCTGCTTGTATAGATGAAGGACAATTCCCACTTGACGTGGGTTTAAAAAGGTTAGTAAGGCGATAAATAACCGTTGTATACGTCGGTCAGTAATCTTCTCTAAGCCCTTGCTAATACCCTGGTCTGTACAGGCTTTCTTCAAATCTAAGCTGCCATAACGCTCTTGGAGTTCGACCCATTCTTCTTGGGTCACATCACCTAAGGGAATACGCCGGGTAACACCCACCTCACCGAGATCGTCAGCACTGGCTTCTACTCGCACCTCTAAGTAATAGCCATCAGCATCCGCCCTGAGAGTAGGTGCTTGGACATCAGCATTCCGTAGCGATGCCCCAGCACGGGGCAACACCATCAAAAGTTGGCTATCGACTGGAAAAACATCTCTGCTACCTACCATAAAATATCCAGGAGGTGACGGCTTAATCTTAGCAGTAGTATCCGCTAGGGGTGGACAGAACAAGAACATTATGGAGCAGAAGCACTAAATTTGGAAATCGTATGTAACTCCGGCGTATGATTTTTGACCCTCCGTATGTAACTCCGGCGTACGTTTTCATATGTAACTCCGGCGTATGTCGAGCAGTTTTGTATGTAACTCCGGCGTATATTTTCGTATGTAACTCCGGCGTATGTTTTTTTTGACCCTGATTTTATAAGGCACACAAGACAGGAGTTTCAAGAATCCTTATGTAACTCCAGCGTACATTTTCATATGTAACTCCGGCGTATGCCGAGCAGTTTTGTATGTAACTCCGGCGTATGTTTTCATATGTAACTCTGGCGTATAAAGCGTATGTAACTCCGGCGTATAGCGGTTTTTTATCCCTTGAGCATGACATAAAGGGAGTGTTACGCTCTACCTATCTTTCCGCCACAACTCTATCAACCTTGCCCCAGAGCTTTTTCTCGAAAGTTCCTGTTTGGTCTATGGAATTTTTGGCGTAATGGTTATTCCTTGTTGGTTCCTGCCCTGATGTACGCCTATTCCTGGTCTCCTGCCCTCTCTCCTCACCATCTGGCGGAGTGCTTGGCTAGCGGCATTAACCAGCACATCATCAATCGCAATCTCTGCAGTCTCGATGACCATTGGCAGCTTAACCGTTGGCTTAATTGGCCTATTGATAGTCGCACTGCTGCCGGACACGTTGTGTTATGGATAATTTAGATTTGAGCCTTGGGATGGGCGATAGTTGGGGCTATCACCCTGATAACCCAGCAGCCGAGTATCTAGCCCGTAGTCTACGCGGCAGTAGAGCGGGTAAACATAACCCATGTCCTCTATGCGCTAAAACTAAACGCTGCAAAACTACTGACCAAGGCGGCGTCTTTTGTCACACCTATGCTGCTTCTGGTGATCCGCCTAGTCTTCAAGGCTGGAGGCTTAAAAAGGTTCTGGCCGGAGATATGGGTGGCTTTTGGGTGCCAGTCGCCACTACCTATTCCAGACCTAAATATCAACCCAGACCACAAGTAACTTGCTCAGTTAAGACACCAAGCCCTATCCCTGAGCTATTTAGCCAATCACCACTGCTTAACCCACTGACACGCACTGAGTGGCTGGCAAGCTGTGTCGATCACGATTTGATAGAGCTTAATGTGCGTGACCATCCCGACAGCGGATGGGTTGTCGCTGGCGTAGATCCAGAGCTTGGACGGCGGCGCACTTGGTACCAGCGCAAAATAGTTTACCGGGGCTTTAACTCTGGCCCTAAGTATTTATCTCCCAAAGGTAAACCCCTGGAACCCATGCTTTTAGATGTGCCGCAACTGGTAGCAGAGCGGGTTGCTCACACTTATGCTTTGAGCAGACCGATAGAGCAAAACAGCTTCTGGTCTTGGGTCTTTGCTAATCCACAAATCCCCATCATCATCACCGAGGGAGCTAAGAAAGCGGGTGCGCTTCTCACGGCGGGTTACGCTGCTATCTCTTTACCTGGGGTCTCTACTTGTCGCAAAAACGGTATTCTGCACCCCTGGCTTGCTGCTTTAGCACAGGGCGGTCGTACCTGCTATCTCCTTTTTGATAATGATGTCCTGATTAAACCTCAAGTACGCTCTGCTCTATGTGTACTGTCTAGGTTACTCACCAACTATAGAAATGTTGATAAACCCGATGACCAGGGCGCTGTGGTTCGCATTGTCGAACTTCCCCCAGGAGAGGCTAAAGGGGCTGACGATTTTATAGCAGCTCATGGCATTACTGCCTTACATGAACGCATTAACGCCGCCCGTAGTTATCACGCTTGGCTATTTGAGGAGGAGCCTATTCCTGAGGGGATCGAGGTCAGGGAATTCTCTGAGCCTTGGATGGAAGGTCAACTGCCTATCTTAAACGCTCTGGCGCGTATCACTTTGATTAAGTCTGCTGTTTTTACAGGCAAGACCACCGCTCTTAAACCCCTAGTCGCTCAAGCCGAACGCGTTCTTATTCCCACTCACCGCCAAAGTCTGTCTAGGCAGATGGCAGAGCGATTTGATGCTAAATGCTACCTGGATGGCTGTAACGCTGATAAGTTGGTTATTTGCGCCGATAGTTTGGGTAATATCAGTAGTGAGAAGCCTTATGACCTAGTGATCCTGGACGAGGCCGAACAGTTTTTCAGACATCTATGTGGCGCAACTATTAAGGACAGATTAGACGAATCTCTTAAAGTGCTTCTGGAAGTTTTAGCTAAGGCCAAACATATTATTGCCCTCGATGCTGACCTAGGAGCGTTGAGTTATCTCAAGCTAATCGAAGCCGGACAGACGCAGCTACTCCTTAACCACCATCAGAGAGCAGATCGTACTTTCCTGAAACATCCTAGCCGACCGCATCTGCAAGCTCGTTTATTTGAGTGCATTAGTCGGGGGGAGCGCATCGCCTATGCCTCTAATTCCAAAAAGGATATCAAGAAATTAGAACTTGCTCTTACCCACCAGTTCCCAAATCTGGGTATTAAAGCTATCCATGCAGATAACATCTCTGAGGAAAACAAGGACTTCTTGAACCATATTAACGACCGCCTGGAGGGAGTGGATTGTCTATTGTACTCACCCACTATCGGCACAGGCGTTTCCATTGACGTTGAACACTTTGATAGAGTTTTTCTCTGTGGGGTGGGCAATACCACCTTACCCACTGATCTCTACCAACAACAGGGCAGGATACGCCATCCTAGAAGTAAGCAAATTGAGTACTGGGTGGAAGAACGTTTGAGCCTCAGACCCCGTGACAGAGCTTGGATTGAGTCGGCCTTTGCTCAGGCCGAACAGTTCACTTCGGGTAGTTTACTCAATATGGGTAACGAGCGACAAGTTTGGTTCTCTGACCTTTGGAGTGCAGTCCGGCGCGAAGAGGCTAAGGGGCTTGTGCATCTAAGTGAGTTCTTTGATTATCGGGTACGCCAGGATGGGCATACCATTAGTGATGCTGCTCCTCAGAGTCAAAACAGTTTAGCCATAGCCGGAGAACGCAGTAAGTTTTCTGCTGCTCAATTAAAACTCAGACGCTTAAGCGGTATCTGTTTAGCTCAAGACTTGACCCCTAATCTTTATAGGCAATTACACGACCTGCTCGAAGCCACTGGCTTCTTACCCCTCGAACGGCACTGGGAATTAGAACGCTACCGCATCAAGATGTTTTATGGACAAGAGGTAACTCCTGATTTAGTAGCGGCAGACCGTGAGGGCAAACTGCGACTAGAGATCAAACAATATGAGCAGTATCACGCCACGGAAGCCGAGCTAACCGAGCTGGATGAGTTGGAACGTGATTGGTACAGAGAGCATAAGCACCATCACCGCTTACAACATAAGCTCTACCATAATCTGTTCAAGAGTGCGGGAATAGAGGATTTAGCTTCTGGAAAAGAGCATGAATTTATCATTAGCCAGTTAGGGGAGTTTTCTAAACTTGCCAAACGCTATAGTAGGTCACTGTATGCCGCCTGTAAGCTGATTGTGCCTAGAGATATCGACAAAAACCCCGTACAATTTCTGGGGATCATGCTCAGAAAGATGGGCTTAAAACTCACCCACGAACAAAGGCGTGTGTCACGGGTGATAGTGGATAAGGCTTTAATAAATAAAAGCGCATCCAGTGACAGCCGCCGCAAGGACAACCGCACCCGTTTCCACTGTATCGAGCCAGAAAACGCAGCAAAGATGAAAAAATGGTACGACAACCGTCAAAAAGTGGCACAAACGATGAAAGAAGTGAATATTTTGGTGCATCAAGTCGCCCAGAGCCTAGATCTAACCCCACTGTCGGTGATTGGTTATCTATCAGAGACGGTTGGACATGTGCGAATAACGGGTGAGGCATGGCTAGAGCCACTATATGATGATGCGTTGATCCTGCTGGTGCATGATTGGGAACGCAGACAATAAAGGATTTATCGGTCAGCCGGACACTCCCTTAGCCGTAGGCTCCGCTGACCTCAGTATCTGCGCTACCCCCACTTTTTGAATTTGCCGCCAGTTAAGTTAGAGAGCCATAAATTAGTTGTTTTTCTGTAGACCACTTGCAGGAATGGTAAAGTCAGGTCAAAACCTGTAACCAGCCGACACTCAAAGGTTGCACCTTACTATGGGAGAGTCTACCAGCTCATGACTAAAGCCCTTATAGCAAGGTGGCTGACGGCGACACTTCTACTTACGCCAGCAGCACCGTTTTACATGGTACCCCTGGCCTTGGTATTTCCTGTAGCTGCGCAGACTAAGCAGGAACAGCAAGCTGAGGCAAATCACCTCATGAATCAAGCCTGTCAGCAATTGCAGACCTTTCAGTACGAAGCGGCAGTCCAATCCTTGCAACGGACGCTGGAACTCTATCGCACT
>JBBRQP010000129.1:0-5960 GCA_038226175.1 Gloeobacterales cyanobacterium | reverse complement strand
GGGTTTTCCCGATTGCTCAACGATACGGACGGCTTCTGCTTTCTGTTCAGCAGTAAAGATGCGACGTTTCTTGGAAGTCATAACGGCCTTCTCCTAATGGAACAACTTTAGCCAAGTGTCCATTAACTCGGGGGAAGGTCACCACCTTTAATACCAAGTTAGGGTTTCATAGGTGTGTTTTGATCATTGACAATCACGCTGCCATCAGTTTCCGTACGCAGTTCTTCTCGGCGCACGGATTCTTTAACTTCTTTAATCTCTTCCACATCGCGCTTACCAATGGTTACTTCTTCTGCCACCACAGCTTGCTTATCGACGCGTACTTGTTCTTCACTCAAGGGAATACGAATGGTTTCCCCCTCACTGATTTCACCAGTGACTCTACCATCAACCACTACCTGCCGTTCAATTACCAACTCTTCGCGGGTAACGGGAACTTCGAGGGTACGCATCTCAGTAATGATTTCTTTGCGCACACGAACTTCGCCTTTTTGAACCCGTTCTTTGTTGACCTTAAGTACTTCTTTAAGTAACTGTAAGCGTTGAGTTCCAGGAGTTGCTATCTCTGGCTGTGGGATCACGGGCAACATAACTTCGGCAACTGGGTGAGGAACCATAGTTACATCAGACTCAGCTTGGCTAGGGAGTGCGATTTTTGTCGGGGGATTTTCATCAAACTCCAACTGAGCAGGAGAAGCACCGTGGTGTTTGAAGATCTCTAAGGCTTTAGTGGCTCTAGCACCAGCATGTAAGATGACTAGCACACCACCATCTTCAAGACGGCTCTGGAATTCATGAGCTTCTTCTTGGTCAAGTCCCAAAGTGATCAGACGATTATAAGCACTGGTGCCATCGGCTGTGGTTATAGGATTGGTACCATCCTCAGAATCGCCGCCACCAAAAAACTTAGCTAATGAGTTGAAGAAGCCGCCATTGTTATCGTCCCGTTGGCCTACTTCTGCAGTCAATTGTTCAATATTACCGGGAGCAAACCCAGCTTCAATCAGTGCTTTAGTAGCTAACTCAACACTTATCATGTCGTAAAAAAGACCAGCTACAACTGCGTTGGTAGTAGAAGGTTTGTTCAGGCTTTGCATGAGGGTTCTCCAAGTTTAAAAACGTAGTTCTAGCTAGGTTTGTGAGGAGTTTGTTCCAGCATAAATTGTCTATACTGAACTACATTTCTAGTGTTATTGATAAACTAGTTGTCATCCTCCCTCCTCCGACCAGTCTTCCAGTTATTGATTGATATTCCCCAGGAATGATAGACACTTACCTAAGATTATTCCACTAACAGAAGGCCGTCATGACTTCCAAAAAACGTCGCATCTATAACCTTCGGTCACGCAATCTAGACCTACCTTAGCCTCTCACCTAAAATTAGCTTACTTAAAGTTCTAGCTCAGGTCTGAGACCCATCTTGAGGCTTGGTCGGGTTACTTAAGCCCTACCTTGACAAACTATATCCTTGAATAGTGTCATTTATTATGGAACGAATTTTACTTCTTTTTCCTTTCTACACAAATATACCAAACTCCCTCCCCAGAGTACTTCTGGCAGCTTTTCTACCTGGACATTTATCTGGGACTAAGGCTATCTCTTCTGACACTCGACAGCGAGATTCTTCTAAATAGAACTAACTAAATCTATCCCAAGATAGAAGAAGTGTTTTAAGCAACACTTTAAGTTTAATCTAACAGTTATTCCTGAAAGACACCATGTCACCTACCGAAGATACGCCCAAGACAGCCGTGTTGACTACCACTGAGATCTCTGACATCGTCGATCAGTTGATGGATAATAAAGAGCCCAGTGAAGTCCGTCTGGGCGATGGTCAAGCAGTCGAAGACCATTTTGCTGAATTAGCTGTGGATGAAAAGCTAGCAGTTCTTTATTTTTTATATAAAGCTATGGGTAGTTCTGTGACACCTGCAGCTCTTGGCACCGCCAATATTGATACCCTTACAACCTTCTTTAGTGAATTTAATGCACTTGACCAGGGTGATGCTCAGCTTGATGCCCAAAGAGCTATTGTCCGGGGTGATGACACTAGCCTCAGCCGCGAATATGCCTGCCAAACCGAGAACAACAAACTAGCAATTTGGTTTTTGATTGCCGCACGTATGGGCACTGATGTAATTGGTATTCCAGATGATTACCAATTGCCTGAACTTGGACAAAAGTCTTTAACTGCGATTCAAGGTTTAGACTTTGAGTATCAGATTACTTTCTTGCGTCATGTCGCCGAGCAAATGGGTAAACGCTCATAACTGTAAACTATGAGTAAAACCACCTTTAAGACTATAGTTAATACCTATTTTTACATGAATATCCGTCTAGAATCGACTTCTCTCGAAACAATGGATACTTCACTAAAGTTGTTCTATTAGGAGAACACCCTCATGACTTCTAAGAAACGTCATGTTTATGATATTCATTTATGTAAGGTATACCTAACCTAGTTCCTTAACTAAAACTAACTTGCTTGCTTAAAGCTGTAGCTAATGTATGATTTCCATATTAGGACTTAGTTATGACTAAGCCTTACCTTGACAAGCTGTGTATAAGATAAATTAACGCCTATCAAAGTGACATTTATTGTGAGACGAATTTTACTTACTCTTCCTTTATCCACAAATATACCTAAACTCCCTCCCAGACGACTTCTTGCAGCTTTTCTGCCCGGTCATTTATTGTGGGAGCGAGCTCATTTATTTTGATACTCGACACAAGGCTTATATACTAGCCTATTACCTTAGTGTATAGCTTATTGTATAATTGTTTGTGGTGAGGAATGAGGCTGTGTTGACTTAGGTAGAAGGGTTTTAAGATGGTTACCATAGGTTAGAGTGGTTGGGCATAGCTAAGAGGGTATAGCATAGGTTGTAGTAGGCTATATACACTAGGCTGAAGGGTAACGATAGTGTCAGGAAAGAAGGCTTTAGGTAGAGGTTGAGCTGCCACTGGACTTCTGAAGACAAGTCTAATCAATCACTTTACCTGACACCACTTCGTAGTTTACGTTGTAGGTGGGCTTGGTTGTTAGGCCACATGAGCGCGCTTGCCAAAGAGGTCTCCAAGTTTCGCCAGTGGGCCGTTCTTCGGCAGTCTAGAGATTTCCAGCCAGACCAGAATTCACATGGTGGGGAGTAGGAGTGCGATTACGAAGACTGGGGGCAGCTTTACGCTGCTGTTGCTGATTTCTTGGCGGCAGCAGCACAGCGCAGTCTCGCCGATGCGGAGCTTGAGTTGCTACTTTATGCTTTGGCTCGCGACAATGAGGATGAGCACGTCTTGGAGACGCTGGAGCAGTTTCCAGCGATTGCGGCACAGATTGCCGACGCGGCAGTCACGTTTTCCGATCCTGATGCTCGATGGCAGGCGGCAGTGCTTGCCGGACGTATCGGCTTGGTTGCTGTGTTACTCCGGTTTCTCGATGACGAGGCAGAGTATGTCCGTCGCAGAGCGGGTTTCGCTTTGCAGGAGATGGAGAGCAGAGCATGAGAATGTGGCCTAACCATGCGCTGCAGCGAACGGCGGTGAGCCGTCGCGGTTGCAATCCAGCGTCCTCGTGCGCCGGGTCGCTGAGCTTAGTATGTTATTGTTCCTTTGACAGGAATGACACAGTACTGGGCAACAAAGAGCAATGTATAACATTACAAAAGTGCTGGTTATTCTCAAGTGGGCAGATGCACTGCTGTATAGTCCCTGGTTCGGCGGCGGAGGACACAGCGGGTGGCGAGGTGGTACATGATCGGTGGTGTCCGGTTCTACCGCCGCAGCCTCGTCAAGTTGTCGGCGGGGGAGCGAGCCGCCCTCGCTGCCTCCGACCGGGCTGTCCTCCGCCGCCCGGTCGAGTGGCCCCTGCCCGACCACACGCCGGACTTCTCGCGGGCCTACACCGATCCGGGCGGCATCGACATCTGGGGGCCGGGGCCGTACCTCAAGGTGCCCAGCCGGATCGCCGGCGCCGACGACTGGGAGCCGGTCAACCGGATGTTCTGTCCGTGGGGGTATCCGCCGGACCGTGTGCGAGTCGCCCGGTCGGCGATGTATCTCCGGCTCGCGGCGGTCGAGTTGGTCCGCGTGGAGCCGTCGGCGTGGGAGTGGTTGCTGTCCGTGGTTCCGTGGGTGCCGGCCGTTGCGTGCAGCGCAGAGGCCGAACCAGGCGCTGCAGCAGACGGCGGGGCATGATTGGTTTCTGGGACTTCATAGCTCATCGGTGCCCCGCCGCTGCTGAGCTTGGTCGTTCGGCTTCAATCAACGAGGGATGACATGTATCAACTGCGAGCCGCGGTGGTGTTGCTATGTGTGTTTTGTGCGTTTGGTGCCGTCTCGGTTAACATGAGTCGGGGCCAAGAGAAGAGCGACACGGGCATCAGTGTTCTGGCCGGGGAGTGGAAGATCGAGTACACCCACGGGGCGGTCCGCACTTACGTCGTCGAGAAAGATGGCAAGGTCTCCGGAACAGCGGACGAGGAAAAGCTGAAGGGCCAGATCACGCGCAAGGACGGTATCCTGCTCCTCATTATGGAGGATGATGGGAAGCTCGAGCGCCTCACTCTGGGGGTGGATGGACGGTTGTCCGTCGAGCACTACGGGAACAAGGCTGACTACCCCGAGCAGAAGGCCAGTCACGTTGGCATCGGCATCCGGCAGAAGTAGGACTACGCTCGAGAGGTACGCCGAACCAGGCGCTGCAGCGGACGGCAGGGGCGGTCTTGGTTTTGGGGGTTCATAGGCTCTGTGGCCCCTGCCGCCGCTGAGCTTGGTCGTTAGACTGCTTCTCAATTCTTACACTTGTCGAAAAATCTATGTCCCAACGACCAATAGTTCTTGTAACTGGTGCAAGTAGAAGTGACCTGCCCCCATAAAAAAGATCCAGTTTAAATGAGAGTTCTTCTAGCATTTTGACTAGGAGAAACCTAATGAAGAGCCGCTTTACAGAAGAACAAATCATCCGCATCCTGCAGGAGGCCGAAGTCAGTGGCAAAACCGCTGACATATGTCGCACTTACGGCATCACGCAGCCTACCTTCTCCCGCTGGAAGGCTAAATATAGGGGCATCGTGAAGCTAAACGCCTTAAGCACCTGGAGGAGGAAAATAGTCGTTTAGGCCGCTTAGTGGCGATTCAAGCTCTTGACCTGTTAGTGCTCAAGGATGTGCTGAAAAAAAAGCTGTAACGCCCTTAGTCAAGCGGGAATTGGTTAAACAAGTTGTGCAAGCTCACCCCATTAGTGAACGTAGAGCTTGTCGCTTATTGGCATTGGGGCGTTCTAGTTGTCGTTACCAATCCCGTCAAGTTGAGGCGAGTGCTGTGCTGACGCGACTACGTGAATTGGCTGAACAACGTCCTCGGTTTGGCTACCGCCGACTATGGGCGCTGTTGCGGCGTGAGGGCTGGACTATCAATCACAAACGGGTTTACCGACTTTATACCAAGGAGTGGTTAGCCATGCGGTGCAAGGTCAGTCAACGGCGCTTTGCCCGTCCTGCTACTATACCCACGCCCATAACCATAGTTAATCAGCAATGGAGTTTGGATTTTATAAGTGATACTTTGTGCAGTGGGCGCAAGCTGCGCACTCTCAACATCCTAGATGTTTATTCCAGAGAATGTCTGGCCATTGAGGTAGATACCTCTTTGGGAGCACAGCGGGTGGTCAGAGTTTTAGAGCAGCTAAGGCATACCCGAGGACTTCCCAAAGTAATCAAACTCGATAATGGGCCGGAACTCACCAGTCAAGTGCTAGCCGCTTGGGCTGCACAACATGAGATAGTCCTAGAGTTTATTGAACCTGGTAAGCCGACCCAGAATGCTTACAGCAATTTTCAAGTGAAAGAGCTATATTAATTGGACTAAATGGAGAGGGTGATGGGAAAACCATATTCAGTGGATCTGCGCCAACGGATTTTAGCTGCCTACTTCAATAAAGAAGGCTCACAACGAATAATTGC
>JBBRQP010000128.1:0-6079 GCA_038226175.1 Gloeobacterales cyanobacterium | reverse complement strand
GGTGACGATTGAAGAAGTGGAAGAGCGATTAGAGCAACGATGTCGTAGTTTATCAAAGCAGACCGAGTTGCTCAAGAGATACTTGTTCTACCACTGGTGGCCCAGAACAAAAACCTGCTAATCAAACGGAAAGAGTATTAGCTGTACTGCTGACCGTATTCATGCCTTTGGGGTTGTTGGTAGGAGCCTGGGTTTTCCCGGTGCGGTCGCTACAGCGCACGATGTTAGCCTATTGGCGCGCAAGTAGTCTTTTGGTGGTTACGGTCTATCTGATGGCAGCTGAGCAGGGCTTAGGCTTTGGCACGGGTTGGGCGGCACGCTGGATGATTATTGGTTGCTTACTTTTTTTTGAGCGGCAGGTTTCTGTAACCGAAACCACAAGACTGGCGCAGACTTTCCGACTTTGGCGCACAGCGATCATCAGTTACAACTTGGTTGGCCTAGTCTGGGTCACACCTTTTTTGGGCTGTATCCCGCAAGTGCCGCTCTCAGCTATTTGCCGCGTGATGCTAGAACCACCGCAACAATTTACGGGCATATTTAATCCTGGGGTGCGTCACAATGTCTTCAACTACGTTGGCTTAATTGGCTTAGGACTCTATCTGCTCTATTTCAGTTATTGGTTACTTTTAGGACGTAAGCGCAATGATCTAGCGGGTTAAGAGTCCTTCTAAAATTGCTGTTCAATCGCATCACAGGCGGCTTTTACGCCGTCTTCGGCTTGAATTTGCCGTCCAATGTGAGCTGCTCGCTGGCGATACATCGGATCGGTGAGTAGCTGTTGTAGCTCTGAAGTGGCTTGGCGAGTGTTGTATTGGTCGCGCGTTATGGTGCGTGCAACACCCAAACGCACTAGGCGAGAGGCGTTATCGGGCTGATCATGGCTAAAGGGCACGACTAGCATCGGACGCCCCGAACGTAACGCTTGCCCGGTGGTGCCAATGCCGCCTTGATGAATGATGACCTGAGCTTGGGGAAATAATTCGGAAAACGGCGCATAATCTACAGCAATAATTTCTGGGGGTAAGGGCTGCTCGGGTAAATTACGCAAGTCTTTGCCGACGAGTAATACAGCCCGTTGGCCTAACTTTTGGGTGAGTTGGATACTCTCGGTATAAAAATTACCAGCCGTCATAACCGCCGCCGTACCTAAAGTAAACACTAGCGGTGGCTCGCCCGAGGCCAAAAACACACTTAATTGCGCGGATACCCCCAGCCCTTTATCTAAACGGTCATAAAAAGCAAAACCCGTAACCCGAGTCTGAGGAGGCCAATCAGGTTGTGGTACAGCAAGGCATGCCGAAAACATGGCTAAGACTAACTGTGGCGAATGTTGACCCTCAAAAATTGGGTCACTACCCGTGGGTAAGCCCAAGTCAGCGCGGAGTTTACGTACTGGTTCACTCCAGATTTGGGTGGTTAATTTACCTAATTGCAATAAAGAGCCATTAACCAACGGCCCCAAGGGTCGTAGTTGCGCGAGCCAAGGATAAGGGGCTAATACGGGCGGGTCATAGGCCGAAAAAAAAGAAGTCGGGGCTAAGACCGTCGAGACCCACACAATACCCGTTTTTTGGGCAACCAGGGGTCCCGCATAGGTCACAGGATGGGTGATTAGCAAATCAGCCGATTGGACAATGGCTAACAAGTCCTCGTAACTCTGGCGTAGAACTGGGAAAATAAATTCTTGTAACAACCGCTGTGTACCCTGCTGGGCATCCATAAAATATTGGGCTAGCTGACTATCTTCGGGTGGCAGATCAGGGCGCACAGGCGCGAAGCCAATGCCTTCGGCAAGAATTTTTTGGCGGTAATACTCACAAGTAGCAATAGTAACTGTATGTCCGCGTCGTTGTAACTCTAAACTCAAAGCTAAATAAGGATGAAGGTCGCCAAAGGAGCCAAAGGTAGTGATGACAATGCGTTGACCCACGTTTCACAAAGCTCCTGGTAAAATCACCACGGGCACGATCTCTCCGGCGGCCACGGTTTTGAGACCCTGCTCCAAAATCGCAAATGCCGTAACCCCGCTCAAATTAGCAAAATTGCCTGAGTTATCCAGACCAAATGGCTCGAAGTATAAGCCTTCTTGCCAGACTAGACGGCCTCGCAAATAATGACGGCGGTCACCACCAGACTTGAGTACTGAGGTCACCGGCACTTGGATTTCGGGCAAGATCCAGTCGGTGGTAGGATATCCCAACGCTTTACGTAAGGCTGGATAAACCGTCAACCAAAATCCCACAAATGCTGACACCGGATTACCCGGCAGTCCCCAATAAAGTATCTGTTCCCACTGCGCAAAGGTCAGTGGTTTACCAGGTTTGAGGTTGACCTGCGTCACCAAGATCTGGGCGCCTAGTTCGGCTAAGACAGTTTCAACGTAGTCATAAGTACCAACGGATACGCCGCCCGATGAAATAATAAAATCCGCATGTTTACAGGCGATCAGCACCTCACGCAGCGCATCTGGGGTATCAGGCACAATACCTATAGGCTGGGCAATACCGCCATGTTGGGTTACTAAAGCACAGAGCATGGGTTGGTTGGAGTCGGTGATTTGTCCGGTCATGACGGGTGTTCCGACCGCGCGCAATTCATCGCCTGTGGAGAGAATAGCCACGATAGGACGGCGATAAACAGTGACTTGAGCAATATTGAGACTAGCGAGTATGGCGATTTCGGCGGGAGTAATCAGGGTACCTTGGTGGATTAGAATTTCTCCTGCTTGCCGAAATTCTCCACGACGACGGATAAACTGGCCTACTTGAATAGGTGTGTGGAACTGCACTTGTCCATCAGCTAGATTAGTCGTTCGTTCTTGCATGACAATAGCATCAGCACCTTCTGGCACCATCGCACCAGTCATGATGCGGGTGCAAAAACCTGGGCTCAAAGCTTTAAGCGGCACTTTACCCGCCGGGACTTCTTCGAGAAGGGTCAATATGGGTTGTGAAGTTTTTACCCAGTCCGCACACAAAACCGCATAGCCATCCATCGCTGAGTTTGACCAAAGCGGTATGGGATCTGGTGTGACAATATCGTGTGCAAGAACACGCCCTGCACACGATGAAAGCTCCACTTCCTCTGACCCAAGAGTCCGTACTTGTCCTAAAACAAGCTCTTGCACCACAGGAACATCCAGCATTTAGATCACAGAGGAGGTTAGCGCGACCGCTGCCGGACGTTGGACAATAACCTGATCCACAAGCCCATAATCTTTGGCCTCTTCAGCGGACATAAAGAAGTCGCGATCCGTATCACGCTCCACACGCTCTAGAGGTTGTCCCGTGTGATGAGCTAACAGTTCGTTGAGTTGCGCTTTGATATAGAGGATCTCTTTGGCAACTACAGCGATATCTGTGGCTTGGCCTTGCGCACCGCCCGAAGGTTGGTGAATCATGATCCGGGTATTGGGTAGACTATAACGTTTACCTTTTTCGCCAGCTGCCAACAGAAATGCACCCATGGAAGCGGCTAAACCAACGCAGATCGTAGAGACTTTCGGACGAATCTGGAGCATCGTGTCATAGATTGCCATACCGGCTGTTACAGACCCGCCAGGAGAATTGATGTAGATTGCGATATCTTTATCAGGGTCTTCGGCTTCCAAAAAGAGTAGCTGGGCAACCGTAACATTTGCCACCATATCGTTGATTGGTGTGCCGATGAAAATAATGCGTTCCCGCAACAACCGCGAAAAAATATCGAAGGCACGGTCGCCGCGTGAAGACTGTTCGATGACGGTTGGAATCATAGTTACCTTGAAGCTCTTTCTTATCCCAGGATAACCTACCTCAGTAGAAACAACGGATCATGCCCCCATGACACGATTTAATTGGAGATCTCTTTGGTGATCTCGCAAATTTAAAGTACTCAGGCGGAACTCTTGCGCGTTGACTAACGTCAGGCCTAGACATGGACGACCTGTTTTTGGCTAGAATTAACAGCAACCTCTCGGCGTGTACTCATGTTTGAAGACTTAATCCGCTTTATCGCCAATGACTGGTGGATTTCTATGCCTATGTTGTTGGCATCAGTAATTACAGTCGCAGTCATTTTTGAGCGGGCACTCTTTCTCAATCGCAATCAACGCGACATGGAGCAGCTGATTCAACGGCTTCAAAAAGAGCTTGAACAACAGAATTACACCCAGGCACAGTACACCGCCAAATTAACTGGTGGCGTGTTAGGGGCCGTAGCGGAAGATGGCGTTGCCCTACTAGCGCGCAAAATCAATGATTTCACGACAGCATTTGATATCCGCATTAATTTAGGAAT
The DNA here is from genome assembly GCA_038226175.1 of Gloeobacterales cyanobacterium. GTDB lineage: Bacteria > Cyanobacteriota > Cyanobacteriia > Gloeobacterales > Anthocerotibacteraceae > JBBRQP01. Next base: position 1,798 of record JBBRQP010000128.1, on the reverse strand, counting down.
GCGTAAGCTCGAGCAAAATTTATCGATCTTGGGAACCATTGGTGCGGTAACCCCTTTTGTCGGCTTGCTAGGAACTGTTGTTGGGATTCTGCGGTCTTTCCAGACTTACGCGGATGCGGGTGCTACCAGCAATGCTCTAGCGAAAGAAATTGGTTTTGCCCTGATCGCTACTGCCGCAGGTCTAATAATCGCCATCATTGCCGTGGTTGCCTACAATATTTTTAATGACCAAGTCAGCCAATTTGAAGATGAAATGCAACAGCTCAAATTACTTTACATGGGGTTTGTGGGTGCGCCAGTACCAGCTCAGTCTCAGGAAGTTTTGGCGAATGTCCCGCCTTTGATGGAAGCCCCGCCTTATCCGAAAAACCTTCAGGAGTAACCCATGGCTATTCAATCTGGTAGTCGTCGCCGAGGTAGGCGTGGTGGGTTTAACGATATCAACATTACGCCCTTGACGGATGTATTTTTGGTGTTGGTCATTATCTTGCTAATCACGGCTCCACTGATCCAAAACTCTGGTCTCAAAGTCGAATTACCCAGTGCTACAACGGGCGATAAGGGTGAACAGAAGAGCTTGGTAATTGGCGTAGGGGCTGATGGTAAATTCGCCGTTAATGGCACCGTGGTCAAGGCTGATGGATTGCTTGAATTAGTACGCCGCGAAGCTAAAGCGACCAACCAAAAAGTAGTCGTAATCCAAGCGGATGCTAATGCTAAACAAAAAGACGTAGTCAGAGTGATGGACAGCGCGCGCCAAGCTGGACTCCAAAAAATGGTTTTGGCAACCCAACAAAATCAGTAAGATCCATAAGAGTTTGAGTCAGTTGGTGCACTTAGAGATGTCCCAGCTGATTTTCTGTAGGTGAAAGATGACAGATTATTTTGCCTTATTTGGTCTAACACGCCGTCTTGAGCTTGTACCCTCCGAACTGGCAGTCCTCTACCGCAAACTAAGCTGGAATGCGCATCCTGACCGCCGTTCCCGTAGCGAACAAGCTGAGGCAATGGGGCAAACTGCTTTACTCAATGAAGCTTATCGCATTCTCAAAGATCCCTATAGCCGCGTGCGTCATTTGCTGGACCTCGAAGGTATCCCCCCTGCCCAAAACTTACCAGCTGCTTTTTTAGGTGAAGTTTTTGAAATTCAAGAGCTTCTTGACGAGCCAGATGTAGCCGTCACTGAGTTAGCCGCCCAACGACTTATTTGGCATGACCGAGCCGAAGTTCTAAACGGTCAATTTACGCAGGCTTTTAGAGGCTGGGATCAAGGCGACCGATCAGTTTTGCAGGTATTACCCGTTTTACTTGCCCAACACACCTACCTTGGATCAATCCTCGAACGCTTGGAGCAGTAGGTTGTTAGCGGCGCGGTGCTGTTAGTGAACGGGTCATATCCGGTAGGGCAATATCCCAAACTCGGACACGCTGGGCTTGATTGTAACCAGGTGTGATCTGGTTAGCAATATCAAGGAACGCTAGACTATCTCCAGCCTGAGCATTCTTTTTAATCCCGACATTATCGTTATCGGTAGATGCAGCTGAGGAAACGAAGGTCTGAAGGCTGGTAAGACGCTGCTGGCCTTTGATTGATAAGCCAGCGGTTTCAACCCCAGTGTAGTCACTGATGGTTAAGCTACTAGTTTTGGCTTGGACGTAGGAACTGGTGGTTGGATTGCCAATCATGTCCAGAGCAGTGAGTAACCCTGGATCACTAATGCCCCGTGGGCTAAATCCTTGGACTGAGCTATCTTCATGCATCTTACGCGCGTAGGGCAAAATATCCAGACCAAAGGTC
>JBBRQP010000127.1:0-6084 GCA_038226175.1 Gloeobacterales cyanobacterium | reverse complement strand
ACCAAACGAACTCGTTTAATCTGATCGATCTGGTAATAATTCAGATCGTAGGTGCCGATAAGCTTTAATTTCCCAATACCTTTTTTATCGGTAAAGGTTATGGCTTTTCTGTTCTCAGATAGCTTCCAGCCACTTGTTTTATATTCAACAGATCGACCATGTTTCCTGAATTGGGGATAACCCTTTTTGCCAGGAACCTTGGCTTTGCAATTGTCAAAGAACCTCTTAATCGCTGACCAAGCCCGTTCCGCTGCTGCTTGACGTGCCATTGAGTTTAACTCATCAGCAAATTTGTATGACTCGGCTAAGACCTTGCAATATGCGCTTAAGTCATACTGATTCACGCCTTTTCCGTCCATCCAAAGCCGAAGGCATTTATTTCTAATAAAAAGAGCAGTCCGTATCGCCTCTTCTATGGCGACGAACTGCTCTTTTTTGCCTTTGACTTTAAATTCTAGGATAGTTGTAGACGACATAATCCTTATGTTTGACTTATTCTATGGTAGGCTATTATCTATAGGTTTGTCAATACTTACGGCAATTTTAATTGCCGTGTCGTGTTTCATCCACAGGTTTTAACACGGGGGCTTTCACACTCCCGAACTTTTTTAGGTAAAATTTCGGCTGTGTAGCTCTTCTGTCCTAAGAAATATGTCCGCCCAAAAACAAATCTACGAAGGTAAAGCCAAGATTCTCTACACTACGGAAGATCGATCGATCCTCCTGGCGCACTATAAAGACGACGCTACAGCCTTTAATGCCCAAAAGCGCGGCATGATTAGCGGTAAGGGAGAGATCAACTGCAAAATTGCCGCTATGATATTCCAGTTACTGGAGCGTCATGGCATTACTACCCATTTTATCGACTGTCCGGCACCAAACCAAATGCGAGTCCGGGCAGTGAAAATTTTGCCAGTAGAAGTAGTAGTCAGGAACATTGCTGCTGGTAGTCTCTGCCAACAGACTGGCTTGACTCTAGGTACCGTCCTACCATACCCCTTGGTGGAATTTTTCTATAAGAACGATAGTCTGGGAGACCCCTTGCTGACGCACGATCGCCTCCTGTTATTAAATCTGGCAACCCCGGAACAAGTCGAAGAGTTACAGCGTCGTGCCTTGCGGATTAACGAGATTCTCACCAGTTTTTTCCATCGCTGCGGACTTACCCTTGTGGATTTTAAGCTAGAGTTTGGTGTTGACCAACAGCAAAAATTACTGTTAGCTGATGAAATTAGCCCTGATACCTGCCGCCTCTGGGACTCAACCGTTGCCGATCCTGACCGAAGGGTGATGGATAAAGACCGCTTCCGCCGCGATTTGGGGAATGTAGAATCTGCTTATCAGCAAGTTTTAGAGCGGATAATCAGGGCAGTAGACAGTAATTAGGTGATGGGTGATGGGTAATTCAATCCCCTTGCGCCAATTCATTTCCCCCTTTCCCTCTAGTCGCTATCAAGAGCGTTGCGTAGTTGGTCTTTGGGCCAATGTAGCAACATTCGCTTAGAAACCCCAGTGTTGCAACCGGGGAAGATATCGACTAATACCAGCCAGCATAGGTTAAGTTTATTTTTGCCCCTCTACAATTGTCTATTGGTGGAAGTGTCAACCGAAATCATCAAGGAAATGCGCTTATCTCCACTGTTGGTGGCGGTTTTAGCTGCCTCAACAACCTTGAGTTTGTCAACCCCTGCTAGGGGACAAACTGTAAAGCCTGCGTCTTTAAATGCCCAACAGGCACCTGGTTCTTCCTCTGGAACATCGGCACCTCCAAACGTGGTTGTCCCTGCCGAAAAGGTGCCTGCAACACCGCCTGGGGGAATTAGGATTCAGACTCCCGCACTGCCACCCCCAAATCAACCTGTCACACAGCCTGTTGAGATCATTCCTCGTAACGGGACAGAAAACACGCCGCGACAAGAAACACCGAACACCATTCAATTTGATATTACGCCTAAACCCACGCCGCCGGAAATTAACCAGCCAACTCCTAATCCGTCTCCGGTAATACCTAGCACCACCCCCACTCCCAAACCAACTCCATCAGCGCAACCAGAAGCCCGTGTTTTGGTTGCGGAAGTTGCTGTCAAGGCTCCCCAAGGGGAACTGCCAAGCGACTTGAAAGACGAAGTATATAAGGTAATTCGTGCCCGAGCTGGACGCACCACTACCCGTAGCCAATTACAGGAAGATGTCAATGCGATCGATGCCATCGGCGATTTTTCTAAGGTGGAAGTTGTCCCAGAAGACACCCCGTTAGGCGTGCGCGTGACTTTTGTTGTCCAGCCTAACCCTGTGCTACAAAAGGTAACTGTAATCACTGTTCCCGAAAAGGCAGGGAACCGTGTGCTGCCTGAAAAAGTAGTTAATGACACTTTTTCGCCAGAGTATGGCCGCATTCTTAACCTTCGTCAACTGCAAGAAGCGATTAAGAATTTGAATAAGTGGTACAAAGATAACGGTTACGATCTGGCACAGGTGGTAGATGTGCCCCAAGTCGCAGCCGATGGTACAGTTACACTGGTGGTGGCAGAAGGGGTGATTGAAGATGTTCAAGTTCACTACCTGAACAAAGAAGGCTCTGAAACCGATGACCAGGGCAAACCAATCCGACCCCACACCCGCCAATTTATCATTAGGCGAGAGGTGCAGTTAGCACCAGGAAACGTTTTTAACCGCAAAGCAGCAGAACAGGATCTCCGACGGGTTTATGGCTTGGGCATTTTTGAGGATGTGCGGCTCTCATTTAGCCCAGGTCAAGATCCCCGAAAAGTGATTGTGGTGGTAAATGTGATTGAGAAGAATACTGGCTCGATCGCCGCTGGGGCTGGAGTTAGTTCTGCTAGTGGTTTATTTGGCACCATTAGCTATCAGCAGCAAAATCTGGGCGGTAACGACCAAAAACTGGGAGCTGAGATAGATGTAGGTCAGCGAGACTTGCTGTTCGATCTCAACTTTACAGATCCTTGGATTGCTGGCTCGAGGCACCGCACGTCATATACCGTTGATGCCTTCCAACGTCGAACGATCTCGCTGATTTTTGATGGCGGTCCCCACCCCGTTACACTGCCAAATCGCAATAACCCCAGTGCAAATGGCGATAACCCCCGTGTGGTACGGCTAGGTAGCAGTGTCACCTTTAGCCGTCCCCTGAGCCCAACCCCCTTTACTAACTCACCTTGGAGGGCATCTTTGGGTTTGGAGTACCAGCGGGTTTCCATTCGCGATTCCAATAGCAACCTGAGTCCGAGGGATGCACTAGGCAACAACCTTGCCTTTAGTAGCACGGGTATAGATGATTTATTGACTCTCCAGTTAGGAGTTGTACGCGATCTCCGCAATAGCTACCTACAGCCCACTAAAGGTTCCCTGCTGCGATTGGGCGTTGAACAATCTGTCCCCATAGGATCGGGAAATATTCTCCTCAATCGTCTGCGAGGTTCATACAGTTACTACATGCCGATTAAGCTTACTCGCTTTGGCAAAGGTGCTCAAGCTCTTGCCTTTAATCTTCAAGCTGGAACGATACTCGGTGACTTGCCGCCTTATGAAGCTTTTTCTCTTGGTGGCAGTAACTCTGTACGTGGCTATGATGAAGGGGATGTAGGTAGCAGTCGCAGTTTCGTCCAAGGCACTGCTGAATATCGCTTCCCACTGTTTTCGATTATCGGTGGCGCTCTGTTTATTGACGCCGCCTCCGACCTCGGTACAGATCATAGCGTACCTGGTAATCCAGCGGGCATCCGGGGCAAACCTGGCAGTGGCATAGGCTACGGTCTTGGCGTCCGGGTTCAATCTCCTCTCGGTCCGATTCGGGTTGACTACGGTATTAATGACCAAGGTCATACCCGTATTCACTTTGGGATTGGAGAGCGATTCTAACTTACTCAGTACTGTATTACTGCCTCTAAATATAGCGGTTCGTCGGGGCAATCCCCAAGTGGGTGCCCCTATTTGTACTCAAAGAGTTGTCAGAGTTATGAACGAGCAAATTAAAGGCGGTCTGTTTGAGATTTTAGCTAAAATAAAAGCTAGACCAGGAATTTATATCGGGCGACCTTCAGTTTCAGATCTATTTATTTTTTTAGTTGGTTATAAAACTGCTAGGCGCGAATTGGGAGTCGAGCCGACGGAGGAAGAAATAGAATTTTACGATAAATTTCACGAATTTGTAGAGGAAAAATATCACTTACATACATCGAATTCATGGGCTAAAATCATCATGCTTTATTGCCCAGATGAAAAAGCGGGCTTTGTTAGATTTTTTAATTTATTCGATGATTTTCAACGGTGCCATTCGGCTAAAGCACTTAATACTAACCTGCTCGTAGTGAGGACTGCTCCCTCAACCTTACAGGGCTAAAGCCCTTACTACAAACCATCCCAACTATAGATAAGATTTTTTTATCATCCTAAGTGTTGTAGAGCATGAGGACTAAAGTCCTCACTACTAACTTGTAATTACTCCCTTCCCGCCAGAAGATTATGTACTACAGGCGGACGACAGCGCGGGCGAAGCAATCGCGCTGTCGTCCGCCGGCAAGGGAACCCCTTAAGTATTATTACTTACAACGTTCGACGCCCCGGTCGGTCATCTGCTAGTAATTAGCACTTGACTTTTTAGATCTTTTTAAGGGATAATTTGAGCAGATAAATCAATGGCTTACAAGTGATGAACAACCGGACTGACAGATTAAAACAAATTCCGACAGATTGGGAATCGTGGCAAAATTTATACTATCAATATCAACAGAGTTATATTCGTCAAAAATTATTAGCAATTAAATATTTGTGGTTGGGTTATAGTAGGAAACAAGCTGCCCAGATGGTGTCATGTAGTTATGGAACTTTAACCCAGTGGCTAGATGATTTTTTATCGGGTGGTTTTGCAAAATTAACCAAACCAATCACACACTTAGTTCCATCTCGACTCAATCAAGAACAACAAATAGAATTGAAGAGAATGCTTCTAGAAGAATCTCCTAAAGATTATGGTATAGATAGATACATTTGGACTGGAAAAATAATCAGCAAAGTTATTGAACAAAAATGGGGTATTGGGCTAAAAGATAGCCGCATCTATGAAATTTTAGACTCACTAAAATTATCTTACCAAAAGGCACATCGCGACTATGCTAATGCTGATAAAGAATGTCAAAAAGAGTTTCTAGCTACTCTTAAAAAAAAACTGTTAAGCCAACAAACAGGCGAAAAAATCATTTTTTTTGATGAATTTGCTGTTTATGACCGTCCCAGCTTGTTCTATGCTTGGGCAGAAAAGAATAGCAGACCGCAAATTCCTAGTAATGAAAGGAAGCGTCATAAATTTAATGGGCTTCTCTGTGTAGATGCCATGACAGGTGAAGAATATTTAAAACTAACTGAAACAGCTAAAACTGAAGATATTGCTAGTTATTTCACTGACTTATGTAGTGATGTACTCAAACAAGGTTTTCACAAACTAACTGTAATTTTAGACAATAATTCAACTCATAAAAAAAAGCTGAAGAATTTGTTACAGAACGAATTGCTAAAACTTGGTATTAACTCAGATATTGAAATAGAGTTTATGTACACACCTCCTTATTCCCCTAATTATAATCTAGTTGAATATTTAATCCACCAGCTTAGGCTTAAGCTATTACATCATCAACCAGTAGGCACAACTATCGAAATGATCCGAGCCCAAATCGCTCAATATTTCCAAGTTAACCATCTTCAGACTCCCGAACAGATTCAAAACATAATTGCACATATTTTGGCGCTAAGTAACTAATTTTTATAGCTAATTTATGCAATTGAAAATCGCTAATAAAACGCTGGTCGCTCGATCGCCATCGACCTCATGAGAAAAAAGAGTATATTGTCTCTTATTTTGGGTCAATTTATGCTTGATATTTAAGTATTATTGCTTAGACACCCGACTGGGCTGACAACTGAGCGAAAGCTCAGTTGTCAGCCCAGAAATACACGCATATAAAGGCTGTCAGGGAGTAATCTGTTAGTGTTGTTGTTCATCACTTGTAAGTCACAGATTTATCTGCTCAAATTATCCCTTAAAAAGATCCACTTAGTCAAGTAATAATT
>JBBRQP010000126.1:0-6377 GCA_038226175.1 Gloeobacterales cyanobacterium | reverse complement strand
TAAGCTGATGTTGAACTTTACCTGGTGGGTTAATCGTAAAGATATCGATGGAAATAATGTGTTCCAAGGTGGATTTCTTGGTCTTGATAACGTTGGTGTATTTGATCGCAGTAAGGAGCTGCCTGCTGGAGGGTATTTAAATCAGGCGGATGGTACCAGTTGGATGGGCATGTATTCTCTCAATATGATGGAGATTGCTCTGGAACTTGCTAAGGACGATCTCGCCTACGAAGACATTGCAAGTAAATTCTTTGAGCATTTCCTTTACATTGCCAATGCTATCGACGGGATTGGCACCGCATCAATTTCCCTTTGGGACGATCAAGATGGTTTTTATTACGATGCAATGCGACTGCCTGATGGCCGCCAATTCCCCTTGAGGATTCGGTCAGCAGTGGGATTAACACCGCTTTTTGCCGTTGCAACGTTGGAACCCGATATCCTCAATCGTTTTGACGGTTTTCAGCGCCGAATGAGTTGGTTTATTCGTAATCGTCAAGACCTCAAAGATAAGGTCGCCTGCATGGAAACGCCTGGGGTCGGCGCACGCAGAATTTTGGCAATCGCTTACAAAAAAAAGCTTGTGTGCATTTTGCAGCGTTTGCTTGATGAGAAGGAGTTTCTCAGTCCCTACGGAATTCGTTCCCTTTCCAAGTACCATAAAGAGAAGCCATACATGCTCGATCTTGGTGGCAATCAGTATTCTGTGGACTACGAACCAGCAGAATCGACGACAGGTCTATTCGGCGGCAATTCTAACTGGCGTGGCCCCATTTGGTTTCCAATCAACTATCTGCTCATTGAGTCCTTGATGAAGTTTCATCATTACTTTGGTGATAGCCTTACAGTCGAGTGTCCGACTGGTTCTGGGCAACAGATGAACCTGAAGCAAGTTGCTCACGAATTAGCCCGTCGTCTGTTGGCTCTTTTTCAAGTGGATGCGTCAGGTCGTCGCCCTGTGTACGACGATCAAGAAATTTTTCAATCTGATCCTTATTGGCAATCTTCCGTTCTCTTCTATGAATATTTTCACGGTGACACGGGCAAAGGATTGGGTGCGAGTCATCAAACGGGTTGGACAGGATTAATCGCTTCACTGATTCAGCAACTTGCTGAGGAGTCGCATACATGAAGATATTCAAAAGTCACTTCCCAGAATATCTGATGGAAGCGGCAGAATTGGGTCTCTTCATGGTTTCAGCTGGAGTATTTACTTGTTTATTTGAATATCCAAACTCACCTGTTCATCAGGCGATACCTAACGGGGATCTGCGGCGATTTTGTATTGGGATGTTTATGGGTTTGACTGCTACTGCCTTAATTTATTCTCCTTGGGGAAAGCAGTCCGGTGCTCACATGAATCCAGCTGTAACACTTACTTTTCTGCGGCTTGGAAAAGTGAAGTGGCAGGATGCTCTTTTTTATATTCTTTTTCAGTGTTTAGGGGGATTAGTCGGCGTACTCTTGGTGGCTCAGCTTCTCAAAAGTATCTTTACCCAGCCTCCTATTACTTACGTGGTCACTGTTCCTGGAAATTTAGGTTGGTTTCCCGCTTTTGTTGGTGAATTTAGCATCGCCATTTTGATGATGTTAATGATCTTGTTTACAAGCAACCACGAAAAACTCAAGCACTTCACTGGCGTTTTTGCAGGTTTTTTGGTGATGTCGTACGTCACTTTTGAAGCCCCACTTTCTGGGTTTGGAATGAATCCAGCGCGCACGTTTGCTTCTGCTTTACCTGCTGGCATTTGGACAGACTTTTGGATCTATTTACTTTGTCCACCCATAGGTATGTTGTTTGCTTCCGAGATCTATAGACGGATTTTTAGTCGGCGAAATGTGAAGTGCGCCAAGCTCAACCATGCCCATGACAAGCGCTGCATTTTCTGCCAAAGCGATCTGATTCTGTGAAAATCTCTCTCAATCAATGCAATTTTCATCACGCATCCTCACTGGGTTAAAAGCGGCAAAGGTATAAAAACGGACATCACCAAAAGACTTGGCGGTAAGCCTCCTATCTGGCTAACCTTACTATCTGAGCCAATCCCACTTTTGGGTGTTTGTTGCCAGTCAAGTTTGAAAAAATCTACTATGCTGCCCAACAGCAAGTAGCATAAGAGCACTGTCCACTAAACCGGGGCAAGATCAGCTGCCATGGATGTTCTGTCTAATACTCTTGTGTTATCGCGAATACAGTTCGCTCTGACCGCCATTTTTCATATGCTTTGGCCGATTATGACCACCGGCATGGGGATTTATTTGGTTGTGGTAGAAGGTCTGTGGCTCAAGACAAAACAGCAGGAGTATTACTACCATGCCCGCTTTTGGGCGAAGCTCTACTTGCTAAATTTTGGGATTGGTGTCGCCAGTGGTATCCCTATGGAATTTCAGTTTGGGACGAACTGGGCACCCTTTTCTGAGGCGACGGGTGATTTTTTTGGCAGTGTCCTCGGTTTTGAAGCTTCGATGGCTTTCATGTTGGAGGCAGGTTTTCTTGGGATAATGATGTTCGGTTGGCAGCGGGTGCCTCCTTTCATGCACTATATCTCGACGATCATGGTTGCTTTTGGCGCTAATTTGTCGATTTTCTGGATTCTCTCGGCCAATTCTTGGATGCAGACCCCAGCGGGAGTGAAGTTGGTTGCAGGTAAATTCGTTGTCCTCAATTATTTTGAGGCGATATTTAATCCGTTCATGGCCTATAGTGTCCTCCACACCTTCCTTGCCACCCTAGAGACCTCACTTTTTGTTGTGGGAGGGATCAGTGCTTGGTATATCCTCCAAGACCGTCATCGTGCCTTTTTTACCCGCTCGCTGACTATTGCACTGGCTGCCATAGTTGTGGTAGCCCCTGCGCAGATTTGGGTAGGTCACTTGAGTGGTGAGCAGGTCTACCGCCATCAGCCAACCAAGTTTGCAGCCATGGAGTCGCTTTGGGAGACGATCCCCGCTCAGACTCCGGCCGCAGAGAGCCTGATTGCCCTACCTAACGAAAAAGCGAGCCGCAACAACTTTGAGTTGTCTATCCCTGGCGCCCTGAGCTGGATTTTGGAGATCAAACCACGGTTGGATACGCCAATCTATGGCCTCAATAACTGGAAACCAGATGACCGTCCAAAGCTTATTGGTCTCATTTACTATGCCTTTCGGACGATGATTGCCGTGGGCTTTTTCTTTGTCGGACTAATGCTCTGGAGTGGTATTCAATGGTTGCGGGGGAAGCTCAAACCCGAGGTGATCAGTGCTCAGGTCTGGCTCTTGCGGGCTTGGCTGTTAGCTGCTCCCCTAGGGTATCTGGCGGTGGAGTCAGGGTGGATTGTCCGGTGTGTCGGTCGTCAGCCTTGGATTGTGTATGGGAAGATCCGGACGATGGATGCGGTCTCCTCTATCCCCGCCGGGAATGTCCTTGCTTCTTTAATTACCTTTGCTGTGGTCTATAGCCTGTTGTTTGGCTGCGCCATTTATTTTGGTAAACGGATACTTGACCATGGTCCTGATTTTGACTTACCGCTCCCAAGTTTCCCTCGCATAGAACCACCGAGTCCCATGATCCCTGACCGTCGGCTCACAGAAAGTCGGGAGGAGGTATGAATGTACTGATGCAATTTCTGCCCCAGGTTTGGTTTTTCATCTTGGTGCTATTTCTTTTTTTATATGTGAGCCTAGATGGGTTTGATCTCGGGGTGGGCATTCTGTCGCTTACCTCCTCCGATGAGAAACGCCGAGGGATTTTAGTGACGAGCTTGAGCAATGTCTGGGACGCCAATGAGACCTGGCTGGTGGTCATGGGCGGCGGACTATTTGGTGCCTTTCCGCTAGCCTACGCTACTATCCTCAGCGCCCTCTATATCCCTATGTGGATCATGATCTTTGGGCTAATTTTTCGCACTGTCGCCTTTGAATTTCGGGAACATTCTCGCCGCAAACTTTTTTGGAATATTGCTTTTGGCATAGGTAGTTTCTTGGCAGCCCTTGGGCAGGGGCTGGCATTGGGCGGTGTACTCACAGGACTCCGTGTGGATAAAAAAGGCCACTTCATCGGCTCGACCTGGGACTGGCTTAACTGGAGTTCAGCCTTAGTCTCGCTCACCCTCATCCAAGGGTATGTATTGATTGGTTCGACCTATCTCATTCTCAAGACAGAAGGAGAGTTACAAGATACCCACTATCGCACCGCCAAAATAGCAGCCTTAACCACGCTCGCGGGAGCCATTATGATTACCATCACTACACCCCTATTAATTGAAAGCACACGCCAACGTCTCTTTGCTCCTAGCTGGATTTATGTGTTTGGCGCGATTCCTTTACTCGGTGTCTTGCTGATTGGTTTGTTGTGGCGGAGTTTACAACTGAAACAAGAACGCGCTCCATTTGTCTGGACAATTTTACTTTTTATGCTCACCTTTGTTGGGTTAGCTTTAATCATCTTTCCTTATATTATCCCCGCTAGCATCACCATCTATCAAGCAGCGGCTTCGCCCTCGGCGTTAGTGTTTATGCTTATCTTCATTGGCTTTTTAATTCCCATTATGTTGGCCTACAATATTTATCAATATATTGTGTTTCGCGGTAAAGTTGGCGATCATTAAACCTATGATTAGCTCGAATAGGTATTCAACAATAGGGATAGACGATTGGGCATGTGCGAATAACGGGCGAGACATGGCTAATGCCTCTTTATAATGATGCCTTGATCCTGCTAGTGCATGATTGGGAACGCAGACAGTAGAGAATTTGTCGGGTAAGCCGACCAGTCCCAAGCCGAAAGCCGCGTAAGCTAAGCTGCTTGCGTCTTTAATAGTCGCAAAGGGGCAACACTTCAATCAATTTGCCAGAGTCATCTACTTCCATGCCAAAAACAGGATCATCTTCACAGTTCTCAAGGTAGTGAATCAAGAGCTCAACAAAAGGACGGCGCGGGTAAGTACTTTGCCATTGAGCTGTGACCTGTTGAAGTTCATCGGGAGCCAGCATCTCAAGAGATACCTGCATTTCTAGATAGGCTTGGCGTTGTTGAGCGCGCGTACGCCGCAGACACCATTCTTGTCCAAAGAAATCAAGGATAGCAGCCTGCTCGTGACTTTTCTGCACGTATGTAGGGTCTAACTGTCTTCTGCGGCGACTCTCGCCCATGGTTTTGCCCAGAACCTGTCTTTACTATTGTGTGGTGAATCGCGGCAAGGTGCAAAAAGGGGCTTGGAGAGCACTGGAACAGGGTAAAAGCACTTAAGGATTGGTCGGTTAGCCAGATATTGCCTTAGCCGCTTGTCTCTCTCACTTGTGCCGCGTAAGTTAACCTGAGTACAGGATAAGAACTAGTCGGGATGCTAGTTATTCTCTTGCAATACATCCAACACAAACTCTGCTATCAAGCCATCTCCTGCACTGAGGATGACATCGTCTTGGGATCAACAGGTGTATGCCAATAGTTATTTTCCATTACCCAACGCGTAAGCTCACTGCGATTCTGAAAGCCCGTTTTTCTTAAGATACTGCTGACATGACTTTCAATAGTGCGAACATTAAGATGCATCTCTTGAGCAATCTGCTTATTGAGCAAACCCTGCGCAACAAAGCTCAAAACCTGTTGCTGCCTGAGAGTAATGTCATTAATATCACATGTGGCAATTAGGGGAGACATCGAGCCGGGAGTAGGAAGTAGGTTCCGTTTGGTACAACGGAGCAATGCGTGAATCTGAGCAAGCAACTCATCTGGATGGAAGGGCTTGCCTATATAGCAATTTGCTCCTGCTTGTAGACCTTGAATGCGGTCGGCTATCTCTGCTTGGGTCGATAAGAACAAGACAGGAAGTAAAGGAAATTGTTGACGCACAGACTTTATGAATTCGGAACCATTTAATTTTTGGGTGAAGGCTTCAGATATCACTAAATCGGGTTGTTGCTGACGAATCAAGTCTAAGCCCTGTTTGGCAGTGAAGGCATGGTTAACTAGAAAGTCATGATGTTCTAGGAATGCAACCATGAGGGTAACAAAATCGGTATCGTCATCAACGATTAGGAGCTCTAATTTGGAATTCATTTTTAGAGCACTCAATCTTTTCTTCCAACATAGTGATCCCTCGGGCAAGTAACTCTACCCTTAGAAAGATATTGATTTTGACAAAGACTAGTGACGACTCCCGACGCTCATGCTGACGCATAGAGCGCGGGCTTCAGTCCTACGGACAGCTGCGCTCACAGTGAACCCTGCTATTGCATTGGGCGTTACCTGAGCTTTAATTACCGTGCGTCCCACGGCAATGTTTTTGATGTTGATGGCAGCATTTACATCTCGGTCAAGCTCTAGTCCGCAGGATGAGCAAGAATGCCACCTATCGGCTAGAGTCTTCGGAACGTATGCACCACAACTCGAACAG
>JBBRQP010000125.1:0-6410 GCA_038226175.1 Gloeobacterales cyanobacterium | reverse complement strand
TATGCCGAGCGCCCTTTCATACATCGGCTCCGCTTGCTCATACCGTCCTTGGGATTGATAGAGTGCTGCCAGATTGTTGAGGCTGGTGGCAATGGCAGGATCGTCGGGTTCTAATACTTTTTCCACTATGCCGAGCGCCCTTTCATACATCGGCTCCGCTTGCTCATACCGTCCTTGGGCACGATACAATCCCGCCAAATTGTTGAGGGTGTTCGCCACATCGGGATGCTCCGCGCCTAACACTTTTTCCACTATGCCGAGCGCCCTTTCATACATCGGCTCCGCTTGCTCATACCGTCCTTGGGATTGATAGAGTGCTGCCAGATTGTTGAGGCTGGTGGCAATGGCAGGATCGTCGGGTTCTAATACTTGTTGCCGTAAGGTCATTACTTCGAGTAGAAGATGCTCTGCTTGAGCGAATCTCCCCAAGTCCAAGTACAATCCAGCTTGAATTTCATGGAAGTTCATAACAGCTTTGTCAGTTCTGTTTTGATCTAGATCGGGTAGGTGTTGCTCAATTAGATTATTAAGCATCTCTGCTTCGTGTAAAGCCCCTGCTTGGCGTAATATGTTGAGGGCGGGAGTCGCATAGTATTGCAATAGGTCATTAACAGAAACATTGTTGGCTTGGGCAATTTGGAACCGCTCCCAAAGCCTATACGTACGTTGACGTGCATCTTCTAAATTGAGGTTAATTGGAGTGGTGAACTCCTCGGGAATCTGACTGGGAGCAATGACTTCTATTAGGTAGAGTCGAGGGTTAAACCAGGAGTTTAAATCGGGCATACTATGAACGATATTTTCCACCAAACTCGGGGGCATCCACCAAATTTGTCTAACAGGAAATTGAGCCAGCCGCTCACGATTAAAATTGAGGAGTTGTAAGGCTTCAGTGAGTGGCACTTCTTTACTAAAGGCATTAGCCAGACCCACAATGGAAATAACTCCAATGGGCATAGCTTCTAATGCTTGAAATAAATAGGTGATCACCTCAGCCAGAGAACGCTCCAGAGGTAAAGTCAAGTCCTGAAAAGGGATATTTACTTGCTCAAAGGATGATTTGAGTTGTTGAATTACCCGTTGTCTTGATACTTCTGATTGATATTCGACACGGGCTAAGCCTCTACCCGGTCGCTGACTCCAGAGTAAAAGCCGCGCTTGAATATCAGCAATGCTACCAGTTTCGACTTCAGTAGGCACCACCTGGTACTCCATCATCTTTAGTCTTTGTTAATTTCTCTTGTTCACCCAGAATATTAACAACCAGAGGATGTACTCCGAACCAACGGTTGCCATTAAACTCCTGTATTGCCCGTGCGCGCAGGAGTGCATAATGCACTAAATTCGGAACCTGATCAATCTTTTTGCCAGCATAAATTTCCTGGAGGCATTTAGTCTTTTCTTCGTAGGATAACTTTTCTCGGTCGTAGGGACTCTGACCCAAACGACGCTCATATTCAGCCCGCAGGTTTAAGATAGCGCGAAGTCCATCGGCACTACTAATCGTCGAAGCTCCACGTAACAAAGCCGTATCAGCAGCATAGTTAACCAAACTAAAGAGATCACGGATATTTCCCCCCGAAGCAAGGATTAAACGCTGATATTGACCGGACTCAAATAGCTCCAGAGACATTCGCGCTGCTAGGATTTCCTCTACTGCCGCTGAACCGGGTGGATTAAGTTGATGCTCCTGGTTAAACACAGGGGTATCGGGAATTAAAATACTTTTGTCACTATCAAAAGGGAGCCGCCGACCCACTTCTGAGTAGTACATTTCTACAGGGAGTGTAAAGATCATGCTCACCCGTAGCTGAGTAAAAATCGCACTGTGTCGAATAAACAGTCCCTCAATCTGTGTGGATGTAATAGCCTCACGGTCAAAATCTTCACCAATAAAAAGCCAGGAACTCTTTTTTTCACTTTCGCGGAGGATACTTGTGCATTCATCTAGGAGCGCATTAACCAATTCAATCAGATCATCTATCCGTTTAAAATGATAGGTTGTTTTTTCTGTGGTTTCATTGGCACTAAAACGGAGTTTAGCTTTTAGACTAGCGGTGATATTGAGTACTTTACTCCATAAAGAATCATCACTAATCCCAGCTCCCCCTTCAAGTTCTAACGTGCTCTCTCGTTCTGAAGTTGTCTTTGTTGTTTCTTCACAAAACCAGCTCAGGATTTCCTGGAGTCGTTGACGGGAGGGTCTACGCTTCGTGATTTCATGGGTTTTAGTGACGAGTTCTACCATCATTAGATAAATCACATCTAGGGGCTGAAAATTGATCGGGTCTAAATCTGTCACGGCACTAAAGCGGATTACCTGATAGGTCTCACTTAGCTCCCGGCTCAGTCGCGTTAGCTCCGTAGACTTACCCACCCCTCGATGACCTATCAAACAAGCCTTAAAAAAATGCTGTGCTTTATGAGCGCGTTGTAACCCCAACTGTAACCGTGCAATCTGATCCTCCCCGCGCACCTGATTCACCTTTAAACAATAAAATGCCTCATATTGTCCTAATTCCGTGAGAGGGCCGGAGTCAAGATTTGCATAGACTAGGTTTAGATCCGTGGCAGGTTGGTACTGGGTCATGGCTGCATTCCTTCCCTGTCATTGTAATGGGCAGAGGGGTTACGGGTGATTTTGCACCACCATCAATTTACTCCTTCGTGAAGCATCACCATTGAACCGGGTAAACGCAGTGGTAACGCTATACTCATGCTCAGAGATACCAGCATCAGGGCAAAAGTTTTTTACTCAATTCATGTCAACATACTGCAACAATCCCACTGTAAGCGGGACTCAGAGCCTGAAACTGTTTGGGGGTGGGGAGAGTCGAACTCCCACGTCGCTTTCGCAACTTCGGATTTTAAGTCCGCATGGCTATTTCAGAAACTCATATAGGACAAGGCTTTCAGGCTTCAATAAAAAGCCGTCACCCACAGCGTCACTAGATTTTGCTTGACCACTATGGGTAGCGTAGGTCTTTTGCCTTGAAACTCACGTCTAACCTAAGCGCCGGATCTTTCTATCAGACAGAGGGAAAAATCCCCCAGCGCGGAATTATGGCACTAGAGGTTGGGACAATGTCAGCCTTACAGTGAACGGCGATAAGTAGTAGGTACAGCTGTCACCTTAGATGAACTATGGTAGTTGGCTTGGACAGCCTGTTTGAGTTCATTGACCTGCTTCATCATGGCTTTAATCACAGTATGTCTATATCCGCAATTTCACTTAGCTGAAGCCTTTGCCTGTAGATGCCGAACTGTGGGGTCAAAGTTGCCCGTTACCATGTCCTCCTCTATTTGACGGGCTTTAGATTGGGCAGCGGCGCGGTTCAATTTGTTGTCAGAGACTCCCACCAAGGCCATCACATATCGGTTCCCTTCATGGCGCCATCTCAGGCGTAGCCCTCGGTCTTCTAAATTCTCAATGCTGACCGTACCCTTCTTGGCCTTAGATGCGCTTGGTAACTGCGTTTTCATGACCGTACCCACACAAAGTACCGTACCCAAATTACTCTGAAACACCCCCAAAAACCTCTAAAGCGTAACCTGTCAAGCCTGATTCAAGGGGTATGTACAACTCACTAGATAAATAGAAATCCGCCACTAGAGCGGGTTACAAGACTTGGGCAATGACGGACTCGAACCGCCGACATCCTCGGTACGACCACCATTGATATCGCCGTCAGCAGTGAAGTTCGGGAAATTGATTTACTCTTCATTCCTTCAGCCGGGTCTGACCCCTCGGGTCTGGGACTACTTGGACGTATGGCTCAAACTCCCTGCATCATCGAACCCTACCGTAATGCTCCTACCGATGCCGATATCCGTATTTGTTTGATGCGCTTAGCTATTTACGAAGGCGGACAACGGCGTGATGCCCGACGCGATAAGGTTTCTCTTCCAAAGGAACAAATCCCCCTGGTTTGGGTGGTGGCACCGACGTTATCCCAGAACTTCCTCAACCGCTTTGGCGCAGTGGGGCGCGAAGATTGGCCAGCAGGGAGGGGTCTATTTTCTGATTAAGGGATTGCGAACCGTGTTGGTGGCAGTGCATCAATTGCCTTTGGTACCCGAGACCTTATGGTTACGGATATTAGGCAAGGGACAAGTACAGGGTCAGGCAGTACAAGAGTTACTTGCCCTGCCAGAAAGCTCACCGGAGCGTTCTCAGGTGTTAAGACTAGTCAAGAACTGGCAAGTTAGAGTAGAACAGAATCAAGAGCCGGAGGAAGCAGAGATGGCAGTGCAATTGAGCCAAGCGTATCTGGAATGGGAACGGGTAACCAAAGAGACCAGTCGGCTAGAGGGCAAGCTTGAAGGCGAACTTATTGGGGAACAACGCGCTAAGTTGGAAGCCGTACCTCCTCTCTTACAACGCGGTTTTTCAGTAGATGAAATAGCCAGTATTCTCAATTTGACCGTGGAGCAAGTGGCGAATGTGCTGCCTTAAATCTGGAGCTTTAGTCATAGATTAGTCATGATAGGTATGAGGTAGAGTGAGAAGCCTGACTGGGTAGAGGTTATGGGCGTGGTGTAGGTCAGCTACATACGCTGAAGGTCATCAGATATTTATGCAGGTTACTTACCCTCATTCCCAATTTTCCAAACGTAAACCTATTCTCCTTGGATCTTTTCAAGATTAATTTGCAGAGAGAGGTTATCAAATTTTAGGGTTGCTGGGGAGTCAAGTGTAAGCGTTATATTTCCAAGGTTCCGCACATCCTGCCCAATTGATTTGAAGCATTGAAGGGTTATTAAAGTATTGTTAGCCTTAATAGTGACAGGTACAAGGCTTATTTCAACACCTTTATGTTTAACACTTAGTTCTTCTCCCAAATAAGTGGAGCCTCGCAATGTTTGACCGTCTTCCAATGTAATTCCCAGAGTTACTATAGAGACAGGACGTTGGACTTCAGCATTCGCCCTAACTGATAGAATACTGCTTGACGAAAGAAGAATTAGAGCAAAAACTTTCTTTTTGAAATCAAAACTTGTTTTCATTAACTTTTTTTCCTAATTTGTTACTCGACCCTAGCATATAGCTAAGCGAAAATCAATGCTTTCTTTTATACTCAGAAAATTTAAATGTACTTGGGGTGGTCTCAGAAAACGGATTATAAAGCACGTTAAGACGATGGAAGCGGGCGAAGGGGTCTGAACTTCCCGGGTATGTCAAGAAGATTGTGTCAGTGGAGAAATCTCACATGGGTAACCTCCCTTCAAACTCAATCGCAAATCGATTTAAGGCTCCTTTCCAATCACGTTAGGCATCGTCCATTTCTTGGATAGGTTCTGAATTGCTAGGTAAATCACTTTGAGTGCCGATTCGTCAGTGGGAAATGCCCGATGGTTGCGTAGCACTTTGCGCAAAGTCATGTTCAGCGACTCTATGGCATTGGTAGTGTAGACCGCTCTACGGATATCGGTAGGAAACGCGAAGAAGGGAATAATCCGCTGCCAGTGGGTCATCCAGGATTTGCTGATGGTTGGGTATGGCTTATCCCAGCGTTGGGCAAAAGCTAGTAACGCTTGTTCGGCCTGGTCGCCTAACAGGCACATCTTCACTAAGGAACTACATCACAAATTGTTTTTGCAACAGAACCAGGGCGAGAACTTCCTATCAATGAGCAGAGCTTGTTCATACCTTGTCTTCTGGTTGTGAAAGTTAAAGGAAAGTTATGCTTCTTTTCACATCATTTGTTGTAGTTACACTATGTAAGAATTATGTTATTTTTTACATAATATATTAAGGCTTGTCAAGTGCTTAATTACTATCGCTAAACCCTCCCTATGTGTATGTAGTCGTGCCCTCTGGTTTTAATAACTTGTTACTCACCCCGGCTGTGGGTCAGAGGGAGCCGTTAGGGTCACTCGTCACCCTCTTCCTATTAGCTGAATCTGGGAAAATCTTGAGGTTGCTGTCACAAATAGCTCAATACTCCATCTCTTCTTCCTGTTGCTCTTCTTGTTGGTCTTGTTCCTGTTGTGCTAATTCCGCTTGGTAGCGTTGTAATTGCTCATTCCAGTCTTTGCCATTAGTCGGTCTTAAACGTTCAGCTTGGGGGAATAACTCACTAAACCGCTTAGCCATCTGGTCACCCGCTACATCGGCATCATGAGCAGCGATTAACTTGATGCCTTGGGCTTGAAGTTTCTCTAGTAGGCGTAGGGGTAAATCACCCGCTCCGTCTGTGGAGATATACAGAGCATCGTCATCATGTTCCTCTGCCCATAACCAGCGCAGACTCAGGGCATCAATGGGGCTTTCTGTAATCATCACGCGCTGGGGTTGCTCATTTCCAAACCAGAACCAGCCCTCAGAGCGTCTAGAACCGGCTACAAGCCCTTTATATTGATTATTCGTGCCGTGGGTGCCCCGTAAGCTCGCACCGACTATCTGACCG
>JBBRQP010000124.1:0-6622 GCA_038226175.1 Gloeobacterales cyanobacterium | reverse complement strand
TGGCGATTCATAATCTCTCCAAGAAATGGACGATGCCTATCCGAGATTGGAAAGGAGCCTTGAATCGGTTTGCGATTGAGTTTGATGGGAGGTTACCAATGTGAGATTTCCACACTGACACAATCTTCTTGACATACCCCAAATACGCAAATTTCATCACATAGTTGCACCAATTATGGTTTTGCCATTTGTAATGAACCCTAGCTGTATCAATAATCTCTTGCAAACTACGGAAGCCAACCCCAAGCTCCTGTAAAATTCCCACTGTTTCTGGCAGGTGATTGAGTAAGTGACCCAGACGATCACGTTTAGAGCTATTTCCCTTGGATGTTACGAATTATCATTTTCTGACGTCCAGGACGCCCAGTTCCAAAAAGTAGTAAATACTTATAGTAGTAGATATTTATTGAAGACCAGACTTAGCACACTGCTAGTCGTAGTAAAAGGATCTTAGAATGCTGTTTCACGCCTCTTTGGTTAAAGGTCATGCTTGCCGCGCTTTGTGTTTAGCCATTCCACTATTACTAGCCACAACACCGATGGCGGTAAGTGCCCAGCGATACGTCATTACTGATAGCGATAGTCCTTATCGAACGGCTACTGGCTTTGAAGCACTTTTCTCTAACACCACAGGCTACGAAAACACTGCTTTTGGCTCGCAGGCACTCTTTTCTAACACCACAGGCAACACCAACACTGCTACTGGCGTTGGTGCACTTTTCTATAACACCACAGGCTTCTCCAACACTGCTAGTGGGAACGCTGCACTCTTGTTTAACAAAGAAGGCAATAGTAACACTGCTTATGGCTTTGAGACAATGGTCAACAACACTGGCTCATCCAACATTGCCCTTGGCTCTTTAGCAGGCTCTAGCCTGACCACGGGCTCGAATAACATTGACATTGGGAATTTAGGAGTTGCGGGTGAATCAAGAACGATTCGCATCGGAACTACACGTACTCACACAAAGGCATATATGGCTGGGATTTTTGGGGTTAATGCTTCTGCTGGTGTCCCAGTTTATATCAACGCCAAGGGTCAATTGGGCATAGTGACATCCTCTAAACGTTTCAAGAAAGACATTCACAGCCTTGGCAGTGTCAGCGATAAACTATTGGATTTGCGTCCCGTCTCTTTCCGGTACAAGGAAGCAGCAGAAGACGGCACGTATCCCATCCAATATGGTTTGATAGCTGAGGAAGTAGCTAAAATCTACCCTGACCTAGTGCAGTACGACAAAGATGGTAAACCTTTCACTGTTTACTATCATTTATTAACTCCTTTACTCCTAAGTGAGGTGCAGCATCAACAGCATAAACTTGCCGCTCAAGAGGCAATTAACAACACCCAACAGCAAGCTCTTATCGTTCAAAAGACGGAAATGACTGCACTCCGCACCCAGAACCAAACCTTGCTGAAGGAAGTTACCTCCATCAAAACCCAGCAGCAAACTGTGCTCAAAGTTATGATGGAGCGCATGAATCAACTGGAGCAAACCGTCCAGGCTAGCCACAATGGTTCTCCCACCACCCAGACAGTACCTGCTACTTATCATCGGTCACTGTAAGGCTGACAACCTCTAGTGCAATAATTCCGCACTGGAGGTATTTTCTCGCTGTTCAAGGGATAGTGACCCCAGCAAACTTAAGAGAGTTTATAACCCCTTAATAAAAATGACAAAAGAGAAGGGTCAAGGTCACAGGCAGAGGTGACACATGACCCAAGAGAACTTGATGGAATCAGCAACTCCCCAATAATATCCAATTTAGAAAGTAATGTGATGCCTCGTATCCCTCTATCGCCATAAAATTAACCCTGTTCTTACCTGAGGGAATAATTTTACAGAGAGGGAAGAGCAAAAGCCCAGAGTGTAAGATGAAGGCACATTTTCATCTGTGTCTATCCCGGCTTGTAACCGGGATTTTTTTGGTCATAGGAATGACAGGTGAGAGCAAGTAGAGAAAAGGGTCAGCTGACACAGTACCCAGATGACCCGAGAACACGATTTTAGAGAAGTCAACCCCTCAATAATAAATGAGAAAAGAAAAGCAGGAAGAGGGTCAGCTGTTCGGGAGATAGATGACCCAAGTAAAACTTCTGATGTTAGTCACCCCAATCATACCAATGCTGGAAACTTGTAAAAGAAAAGGGTCATGCGTTACAGGCTGAGGTGACACATGACCCGAGAAAGTTTGAGTCTGTACCCCCCAACAATAACAACGTGCTGTCAGGAAGGGCATTAAATCAAATTCGATAGTTGTAGAGTCTTTCCGTTTAGCTTTAGCGAGGTTATGGGATTTGGTGTCGATTACCAAAATAAATGACACTGTTACCACATTATTTGTCATAGATTTAGATGTTAGGATTACCAAAATAAATGTCACTAGTGACCTTATTTTGAGTCGTGGGCAGTGAGTCTGAGGCCATGCCATATCAGGATCGCTCACCCGCGGAAATAGCTAGAGGTGGTTTTGATTTGTCAGAGAATGATGTGGAAGAGGCTGTAGGTAGCAGCAAAATCACAGATGAGTCTTTGGGAAGCGAAGCAGTCGGTAAGATATCGCAGCGAATTTTGTCACAGGAACTGAGCACTATAGAACGCGAGCGTGTAGAAGTACTGTCAAGTTTCAGAATAGATGACCTCGATCCCACAATAAATTCACATCTAGTTCATTCCCGGCTTGTGACCGGAATTTTTTAGTTGAAGGGGAGCATATTTTTACCGAGGGATCTCCTGTTTTGCTGCCGGAATAAAGTTTTAAGCATCTGGCACCAGCGACCACTGGAAAGTGCGCACAATACATTCTGGGGCACACCAGACAAGCGCACCACCCGACTTGAGGTAGAGCACAAATTTCACCTCGATCTCCGCCTGCAAGTCTCCGGGAATTAGTTGTAACTCGTGGGAGCGGACAGGTGGAACGAAGGTATATCCTGATAAACCGACGGTACGCGAAAAGCCTGTGTCCTCAAAATTAATTAGAGTCTGAGTGGAATCAGCTTCGGCGATGAAGAGATGCGCAGCATCCCCGTTCGGTGCCTGTCCAAGCCCAAACTGGAATACACTCTGCCGCAGCACGAGATCGCACGAAGCGATGCCATGTCCGTGGGTAAACCCCCAGTCGGAGGCATATGCTGTAAAGCCACCAAACAATTCGACATGCGGGCTAGAGGTGAAAAAGCCGGTTCGGGAGGCGGGCCGACGTTTAGGTTGAAGAGTAAATGTCGCTAACACCCCCGAACTCGTGTAGAGGTCACCGTTGTCTTCGTTTTTCTTGGAGCCACCGTTGAAATGCAGTCCATCTTTGCGAAAATCAGCCGTGGTGCTCGGCGCTGTCCAAGAATAGCTGTTAGCCCACCAAAAAGTGCTGTCTAGGTCGGGAGGCTTGGGCATTGAATGCTTGAAGAACTATAGGTTAAGCTATCTCAAAAAGTTATAAATTGCTCAGTTAAAATAGGTACATGCCCATCATTGTCGTTTGGTTTAGGCGTGACCTGCGCATCACTGACCATCCCGCGCTGGCTGCCGCTGTTGCCCAAGGCGCACAGATTATTCCTTTATTTGTTTTTGCACCCTATTTACTCCACCATCCAGAATCAGGGAGTGGTCGCGTACAGTTTATGCTCGGCTGCTTGGAGAGTCTAAGAAATAACCTCAGAGTGATTGGTTCGCGTCTTATTTGCCGGATGGGAGAACAGTCTCAAGTGGTACCTGCCTTCGCTCGTGAGGTGGGAGCAACGGCGGTTTATTGGAATTGCGACAGCGAACGAATCTGGCGTACCGATACGGATGAGCAGGTCAGGCATGGTTTAGAAGAAATCGGCATTGAGGCGCGTACCTTTGAGGCTGAAGCCCTTCTTAAAGCTGGGGGAGCAGAAACCTATGCCCTAGAAAACTTCACGCCTCATTGGCACCACTTTCTCAATCAAACAGCTGCACCTCGACCCAAAGTATTACCTCCGGTAGATGAGCGCATCCCTGATAGTCCATTGCGTACCTTAGCTGACCTTGGCCTACCTGCGACTGATCAAGAAATACCGACATCGGGTGAGCGTGAAGCGCACCGACTTCTAGAGGAATTCTTGACGACTAAAGCCCCCCACTACCTCAAGAGCCTGAGTGTGGCTGAGGCAGCTTCTCGTAACACAAGTCGCCTTAGCCCCCACTTCAAGTTCGGTACCCTATCAGTGCGTACAGTTTACCAACGATTACACCAGCGCAAAAATGAAGTCAATAAATGGCATAGAAAGAACCTAGAAGGCTTCGAGTCACGCTTGTTTTGGCGTGACCACTTCGCCCAAAAGTTGCGTAATCTCCCTCGTTGTGAGAACGAATCCTATATTCAAGACTTTGATGCCGTTGCCTGGAGTAACCGTGCAGATCATTATGAGGCTTGGTGTACGGGTCAGACAGGCTATCCCTTAGTGGATGCTTCAATGCGCTGCCTTAATCACACGGGTTGGCTACCCTTTAAGCTACGTGCTTTGTGTGCAACCTTTCACTGCATTGATTTGTTTTTGCCCTGGCAGTGGGGTGCTAGGCACTTTATGCAGAAACTCATAGATGCGGATGTAGCCATTGATCACTGGCAATGGCAGAGTCACGCGGGGGTAAGTAACCGTGGTCGGCAATGGTTCCGAGTCTATAACCCAATGGATGGAGTAAGTAAAATTGACCCAGAGGGAACCTTTATCCGGCGTTGGGTACCCGAACTAGCCGATGTAAGCCCAGCAGAGTTAGCATCTCCCTGGAAACACGGCATCGCCTACCTGCCGCCCCTTGTTGACCATAGTGAGGCTCGCCGTCAAGCCCTAGCCATTCTTGAACCAATAAAACACCGCCCTGTTACTACAAATTAATGATGGCGCACTCTGTAGCTTGCCCTAGTTGGTTATAGAGACTATCCAATAGAGTCGACGGTCTGATGGCAAACATGGGTACCTCAAAGAGTAGAACCCAGCGGTGAGCAATGCCTAGAGCCTGCCGCGCGGCCTGGAAGTTCGTACCGGTGATCAAGGCTAAATTCTGTTGAGCGTAGTAAATCTTACTACTCAGATAACAAGCCACAATCACTGGTTGGTCGTCATCCCATAAGCGAATTAAAACATTTGTTTGTAGGACATAACTAAGCCAGAGATCCATATCAGTTGGATCGCTCATAAGTGGTAGCATTTGCACGACACGCGCCCCCAAATAGGTTTTAAGGGCGTCTTGCACTAGTAGTGGCTCTAATGGATCAGCGAGCAGTTT
Organism: Gloeobacterales cyanobacterium; assembly: GCA_038226175.1. Lineage (GTDB taxonomy): Bacteria > Cyanobacteriota > Cyanobacteriia > Gloeobacterales > Anthocerotibacteraceae > JBBRQP01. The sequence goes on along the minus strand of JBBRQP010000124.1, from coordinate 1,370 downwards.
AAGAGACTGAGCCAAGGGCTTAAACCAATCATCTAAGAAGGTTAAGTTTTGACTGTTCATCACATAACACCTCTATTTGTCTTCTAGTTATACAGGAAAAGTTGACCGATATTTTCTCCATGCCTTTGCTAAAAGCCCGACTAGACTCTTTATTAAGCCACTATGCCTATATGAGCAGCAATGACATGCCAAGTTCTTCTCGCAGAGACAGCCCAAACTCGCGTAAAACGAAAGTCACTATTTGCAGGACTGCCATTATACGTACCATATAATTGCATACGCACTGAAACGATCGCTATCTCTCCATGTAATTGAATATGCTGCTCAGAAGGTTTCAACTCATGAATTTTAATCAAACCAGATTCATGAGCGGCTAGATCATCTTGTTTTTGTAATAATTCCCCAAGATGACTAGTAATAATAATTTCGGGGCAAGGAGTTCATTCAAAACGCTCACATTAGAAGCAAGCATTGCCTGCCTGAGCCGTTCTTCGAGGATTATAATCTGAGTTTCAACTGTTTCCGTCATGGTGCTTCTTTCCTGAATACAAACTAAAAAACTTGAGGTTTCCTACTGAAGACTCACGGTATAACAGTCCCAATCACCTAACATTGGCAGTCCTCGGCAGAGATCGCTGCCGTATCGTCGGGTGTGTCAACGCAATGCGCGACGGACACCTTGCCGTTGTCACGCGCTGTATCGTGGTGCTTATCCTTGCGGTCTTTCTTGCTCATGAGGTAGGTTTGAGCGCTGCCGTATGTAACTTGGCTTCATAGCCAAGCCTGCTGATCGCGGCCTCGATCTGGTCGGGCGTCACGCGGGTGGTATCGGCCTCCAGGGTGGCAGAGCCGGGGCTCAGTGATACGTCGACGTGACTGACGCCATCGATTTTGCTCAGTGCGCGTTGCACGCTGCCGGTGCAGCTGCCGCAGGTCATACCATGAACATCGAATTTGAGGGTTTGCATAGGTGACTTCTCCTTGGGTGAACGGTGAGGTCTGTAGACGAGATTGGCTAAGATATGGCCATGATCGACGCGCGATTCACACGATGAACAGTTTACTATTTTTGGTACCAGGCTTTACGCCAAGCTTTCATTTGATCAATCTCTTTTTGCTGGGCTTCAGTAAAGTTCATAGTCACCAAAGCCACATGCCCAGGGTCAAGATTTTCCTTAATAAAATTTCTGCCTTCAGTCATGGGAATGCGTTGTTGCGACAAAGCCACTAACCCGCGTTCCCCCCACTGAGCCTTCATCCAATCGGTTCAATGCTGTGCGGTAGCCCGTCCGTCGGGCGTGTCAGTCAGATTAGCCACTTCGGGCAAATAGAACCCTAGTAATTCAGTTAGCCACTTCTTCATGCCCATC
>JBBRQP010000123.1:0-6631 GCA_038226175.1 Gloeobacterales cyanobacterium | reverse complement strand
TGTTCCATTGTCACTAATATTCGGGCATCCATGTTATTCACCAAACTTGTCTGTGTAAGCGTTCTAAACTTTTATCGACGGTTTTATTTTTTCCTTCGGTAAAACTGAATGAATGTGATCTATAAATTCTGCTGCGTTAAAGATCTCCATCTCAATGTATTTGGCAGCACCTAGTATGCGAGCTGTTGTGCGTACGCCATCCGCCAAGAGTTTGGCGATAGGCGTCGGTTGCGAACTGAAGAGCACAAAAGGAATCGAGCTAGTCTTTTCGTTTTTTTTCACCCAGCGCAGAAAGTCAAACACGTCTCCGCCGTTTTCCAGATGAACATCTGAGATGATCAAATCGGCACCGTGGCTCTTTAGATGGGCTTTTGCTTTGACGAAATTTTTGACCACATATACTTCATGACCACAATCCTCCAAACAAGTTTTCACCTGTTCGGCATTGGTATGTTCTTCTAGCAATGCAAGGATTAAAGCGGCCAACTATTTCACCATGATAGTCTGTGTAGTCACCAGACAAGGTGAGAAGTAACGCCCGCACTAAGCTGGGCTCTGTATTTACTTTTAACGGCCCGTGAAATCAAGCCTAATCTGCGCCTATCATGACATAGAAAATTCATATGTAAACAACTGAACTTATGCCCATCCCCATAGACCGGTGGTGACTCTCCTTCTGTGGGTTTAATAAGTTTTGTCGGCGCTAGAGCTAAAGGGGCTTTTGCCTTCGCCCGGTACGTGAGAATTTGCCAATTCCCTGCCAGATCTTGAGCGTAATTTGATTAGCAGGAGCTACTCAGAGACATTTACCAATGGCAAATCTAGAAATTCAAGAGAGCAATAGCCGCCCTGATCGCGTCGGGGCAGCTACTTACGCGAGCATAGCAGCAAGCTCCTGGAATGCCAACGACATGCACAGCCTGTTCAATCATTCTCAGCCAAGCAATGACATAACAGCCATGTTTGGCAATCTTGACCTATTTGCTGGTCCAACAGAAACCCAAACTGGGTACATAGGAGTCTACAAGCCCAGAGCTAGCCCAATGCCGGAGAAACCAGAAAACAAAGACTCAGTAAAGCCTTGGGAGCTTCCAGCCGCGCCCGAGGTTGCTCAGCGCGGCGGCGTGATCGCTGACAACGGCAATCAAGCCAGATGGCAACGCGCCCAAGAAGTCCATAAGCTTGGTCAAGACGAGTCAGCCACCAATCTTTACGGCACCACCAAACAACCGGCGCAAAAGTTTGAGCTGTTCGATAGCGTCCATGAGCAAACGTTACTGACCGCGAACATAGAGCCGGAAGTACCTAAGTTTGAGCAAACGCTCCAGCGCGTCGGGAGTGATTTTTCAAAACAACAAAAGATTGCACAGGCGTTGGACGGGTACATGCCGCCTCCTACGTTACTGCCGGACTTCATTGTTAGGGCTGAACTCCAGATCTGGAATGCCACAGAAAAACCATTGAACGGGTTGGAAAGTCAGTTGATGGAATCAACCACCGCCGCTAATTCTCAAGCGTGGGAACAGGCAGCGATGGCTTTTTCCAGTCAATTGAAAGGCGCACCAATTGCTTTACTAAAGGCTTATACGAGAAATGAGTTAGCCTGCTATGGCCGGGAAGACTTGGCACAAGACATAGCCGCTACTGATGGTAAATCGCTTGGAGCTAACCCTACTTTGGGCATGGCGCAGATAACAGTCAAGGGCATTCAGGAGTTTGAGGCAAAGTATCCACAGCTAAAGCACTTTCTTGAATCCAAAGGGTATAGTGGTCCAGGTCACGAAATGAAAGCTTTGCTAGATCCAGAGTGTGTGCCAATGATAGTAGCTGCAAAAACTGCGACTATTGTTGAAGATTTAGCAACGCACGGAATTAAGCACCCAACCTCAGAACAGATTGCATACGGCTACAATCCTGATGTGTATTCATATTCAAGTGGACATGGCAGGGATTACAAAGCACTTTATTTGCTAGAAGTAACTGCATCAAAAGCTGCGCATTGGGATCAGAAAAAAGAGTACTATGCGAACAATCCTGATGTAGTGGCAAATTCGGAGCACATCAAGAATGTTTTGCACTGGATGAAATGACAAAAACGCAGCAAAATCAAAACGATACAGTCTTGCCATTTGGTTGGAGTGTTGTAATTGCTTTGGCTACCACTGCTCTGGTTTTCTGTTTTTTTGGTGGTGGGCATTATTTAGCTAATCACAGTGAAATAGACTATCGCCATTTTCACAATCCTGATGACGAAAACGATCCACTTACGTGGCTTTCATGGTTGCTAGAAACTGGATTTTTGCCAGCTTTAGGCATATTTCTTGCATGTAGTATTGCTTTAGTAATCTTGAAAAGGCGAATGCCAAAAAAATAAAAGCCTATCTGCTGTCTTTCCAAAAGAGGGTGATGCAAACGGTGCTCTAATACTGGCTTTTAATCCTGAATCCACACCAGATAGAAAACGTCAACCATCAACTCAAAATTATCAAACAAAATAAGAGTGCCAAGGAAAAGCCGCACTAAGATTGTTTTTGAGAGGTGGCTTGTGATTTTAAGAACAAGGGTATTACTGCTCCCACAACTAGACCAATCGCAGTAGCAAGACCCGGTTTAAACAAAAACCATACCGCCAGGTGCAGTAATTCCAAGCCCTCGGATCGGTAAAAAGTTTCATAGCGCCATTCGTCAAACTTGAAGAAAATCTCCCAGCCGCCGCCAAGAAAGAAGCCTATACAGCCACCAAGCAAGGCGCAGAGCAAGAAAGTTTTAATTGAGATTTTGGGTTTCGACATTGTCTTTTGTCTGTCATTTTCAAGCCATATTAGACAGCGTAATTATAAACCATGGGAATTACGCGAGATCGAGGCATGCGGAGTACCCCAAAAGTGGTGGCACAAATCACTAACTTGCCGAAACCCGCATCAATGCTAGTTCTGATTAAATCAAGATTGAAACATAATCAACCTTATGAGACACTCGGCTTTATTTTTTGTTGCTCACAAAAGCGTAAAGACGATACCACCATGTGGCTTTTAAGGCTGTCAGTTCACTAGATAACTGAGTGATCGTCTCCTCCTGGTCCTTCACTCTCGCCGCCTTCGCTTCTAGGTCCGGCAAGAGCCTGACTTGCTCACCGTATCTTTTATTCTCTGATTCCAGATAACCGATGCGATAGTTGGCACCTTGTAAATCACTCAATAGATTATTCAAATCTATTACTGCTGTAGCATTCTGAGGTTTGTCTGACAATGTCGTATGACAGTCAGAGTCAGTTGAAGTAAATGGTTCAAACACAGGTACTTTTACTAATCGTTTGGTGCCTCTTGTTCTTGACTTCAACTCACCTTTATTGATCTTGCGCCAGACAGTTCTTTCACTAATGTCAAGAATTTTGGCTGCCTGACTGATTGATACTTCTAAGGTCTTTTTGTGACTGCTGTCAGGCGTGGCATGTGACTCTGTGACGCTAAAAAGTTCTTCCATGCCATCGATGACAGTAGAATTGCTCTCAAGGCTTTTCAGGTTAGGCTTTTGCATACTGTGACACTTTCTAAAAAATGGCAGACTCTAAAACGATTATGGAGGTAGTGCCACCATCTGTAAAGGCGTATACGTGCCGTATATCCGGCGGATATAAACCTTGAAAGCCTCAACAGATGGCGCTATAGTAGTTTTGATTTGACAATCAATACTTTTCGCAGAGAGATTTATATTCTTGCATCGCAAAGTCAGAACTGACCGCATCGAATCAGACCTTTCGACTGATGATATTGCGATTTTTGAAATTGCTGCTGTAGAGAGAGAACCAGAACAATCAGTACCTCAGTTGGTTTGGGCTGAAGTAAATGCCTTGGCATTGCCTTTTGCTGTTTTAGATGAACGTGAAGCACGAACATCTACAGGGCACGAAATCATAAAATTCGATAAAAGTAACGGGCAGCAAATTATCTGGCTGTGGCGTGTTTGGCCAGATCCTAAAGTTGGTATGCCAACAATGGCAACTTTGCGAGTGCTTTTTGCGCTGATGGATATCGGTGAAGAAATGCGCAAAATCACAGGTCTTCATCCTCCTCGGGTGGAATTTGGTCTGAGTGATCTTTGCAGACGAATTGGATTTAACGCCGATGGACGTCATCGCGCCATGATCAAGCATCATATTGAGGTACTAGCCTCAACACAATGTAAAAGCAAAGGTGCTTTTAAAGACAAAAATCGGAATGGTTTAGTTCTAGATACTTTTCGATATATTAGACAAGCAGCATTTGCTGGAGAACGTGATTCCGACGGCAATACACTTGACACAAGTTATGTCATTTTTGATGATCCTGTGCGACTAAATTTAGAGACTAAATACATCAAACAAATCGATGTCGCATTTATGAAACGCATCGGAAGCTCAATAGGGCAACTTTTATACACAAAACTCTCGCACTTACTGCATGAAGCACAACAACGCGGCTATGACTATACAGATGTAGACTATCAGTGGCTAGCTGAGCGCATGGGAATCAAAATTTATAGTCAATTCTGGGCAGCAAAGAAACAACTTAAACTGGCTATCTCTGAACTTGTGCGTGAATACTATATTCAAGAGCCCGAATGGATTGGTTGGACTATCCGATTTAAGGCTAACATCAGGCATGAATTTGGTGAACGGTTACCATTACAAGAGCGAAGAAAGGCCGCAAAGCAGGCTAAGAAAAAAGAGAAAATTCTTCTATTAAAGGCACCACCGGTAGTTGCAAGCGAGCAAGAAATAGATCCGCTTTGGCCAATTTGCAATCTTTACTCAAGTGGCGGCTGGACGCTTGCAGAGCCACATGCCAAACGACATAATTTAACAGAACATCTTTTGCGGACAGAAACTATTAACCGCGGATTGCCTGCCAAACCATAATTGCCGAGGGGGGGGGTACTTGGACTCCGGTTTTGGATTGTCAAGCCGGTACTTGGACTCCGGTTAGGGGGTACTTGGACTCCGGCTTGGCAACCGGTATCCCTTGTTCAGTCTACTTTTGCAGACCCCTTTAAGTGTTCTACCAAGTGATTTATAAACCAAGTAGTGTCGATAGCTGCAAAGAGGTAGGCGCTAACGCGCTATTTTTTCGAACTATGGAACTTGACTCCCTACGCTTAAACATCTTCGGGCGAAGGCGGAACGACAAACGGCAGAAATACCAAGATGTTTTCCGCCTTCGATCCCTTCGAGTTTAGCTACGGGGTCAAGTTCTGGCGCAAGCTGCGCTTGCAGGTTAGAACCAAAAAGGAACACCTGCGGCATATCCTCACTCGCTCTGCTCGCTCCGGTATTCCTCGGTGAGATTTTTTTATGGGCTCAGAACGGTTTCGCCGCCGGCAGTTTTAAAAGCGGCACCGTATTTGGTGACTTTCAAAAGAACTGCGATCTTTCCGCCGGAGTCGAATTACCGGAGAAATGCTTTTCGCTGATCTGAATCTGGTCGTAATTTCAATTTTCCGCCGGGCTGGCGTTTCCCGAATTAGGTCAAAACGGTTCCGAGGGGTGATTCCCTTCCCGGAGTCAAAAACGCGCCTTAAAAGCCTTCAGAGCTGGCTCCGGCGCAGATATTAATACACATGCGGGCGCGCGCGGGTGCGCTCGCGCGTAATACACCGCTAAAACGAGCCATTTTTAGTGTAATAATGATAATAATTACTGTAATTATTATCATTATTACTGTGCTATACTGTTCGCATAAAGGCTGGAGAGGTGCATGAAATGGGCAAATCCGTATCGATAAGCGTGGAAGAGTTATTTGAGACTGCCAACCGGCTGGAAGCGGAAGGGAAAGAGGTGACCGCGCTCGGTTTACTTAATGCTCTCGGTCGTGGAAGTCTGACGACCATTTACAAGCATCTGGAAGCCTGGAAAGCTGCCAAGCCGGTCAAGGCTTACAGCAGTGGAAACGAGATGCCGGACTTGGTTAAAAGTGCCTTTGCTGTGGCTTGGCGCGAAGCCTCACAGGAAGCAGCCAGAGAAGTTGAAGCGGTGAAGGCGCGAGCTACTGAAGAAACCAATGCGGCGCTAAGGCAGTTCCACGGAGCGTTAGAGGCAATAGCGATATTAGAAAAACAGCGCAATAATGACCAGGACGTGATCGAGGGATTGCAAGCGCAGGCAGCCGAAAGCAAGTCAGAGCTGGCAAAAGCAGAGGCAGAAGTAGCCGCAGAAAAAGCCCGCGCTGACGAATTGAGAGAACAGTTGCGAGCGCTCCAGGGCGAACGAGACATAGCAATAAAGGCAGCCTCCGAGTTGAAAGGCAAGGCTGACACATTAGCTGCTCAGAACGAAAAACTATTAGCCAAGCTCTCGCAGTCGGAGCCGAAAAAGGGCAAGAACTAAACTGTGTCTGAGATTTTTCGAGCTGCCCGATGATGGGGGTCTGCTGAAGCTGACGACTTCGATTTGAGTGGAAGTTCTTGTCAGCAGACCCGTTACTGGGAGCCCTTGCCTGAAAGAACTGAAATATTGTATTTACCTGTTATTTGTCAATGCTCATGAATAGGGCTGTTTGCAGAAAAGCTCATATGCCGCAAGTGGCATGTATACTGAGCTATTTCAGGGTTTCCAGCATTATGAAAAGCATTGTTGGTCTCGTAGTTATAGTGTAGA
>JBBRQP010000122.1:0-6998 GCA_038226175.1 Gloeobacterales cyanobacterium | reverse complement strand
GGCAATTATTCGTTGTGAGCCTTCTTTATTGAAGTAGGCAGCTAAAATCCGTTGGCGCAGATCCACTGAATATGGTTTTCCCATCACCCTCTCCATTTAGTCCAATTAATATAGCTCTTTCACTTGAAAATTGCTGTAATCGTTGACTTACCACCCGCTAACGCGATAGTGTCGGGCAGTTATGTGCTGCGTCCCTCAAAAGAGTTAAAAAAAATTATTATCTCCACAAAAAAATACAATCTTCTTGCTATGGATAAATCTGACTTTTTGTGGCAAATAGTGCCTAAAAACAATCCATCTCTACTTAACTCAAAAATGTAGCAATCGGTAAGGCTTACTTCAAGAGCTGCTTACGCATCAAATATTTTTACCTGAAGTCGGTACGATAAGATAGGCTCGGCATCGACGGAAATTTTTTTGAAGACAGATCCAACGACGACCCCATCTTCCCTGCTACCCAGTCTGCTGCTACTGGGTCTGAGTAGTCTACTCCTACTCAGCCATGGCTCGGATCAAAGTCTTATTGGTGCTGATGAAGGCTATTACGCGCAGATGGCACGCGAGATGGTGCAGTCTGGGCAATGGCTGATTCCGACTTTTTTAGGCAATCCTTTTTTTGAAAAACCGCCGTTATTGCAGTGGTTGATGGCAGTGAGCTATCAGTTAGGCGGGGTTCATGAGTGGACAGCCCGCGCCCCAAGCTGGCTGGCTGGTATGCTAACTGTACAGCTGACCTTTGCGCTAGGACGGCAATGGTTGACTCAGCGAGCAGCATTTTATGGCGCGCTGATGCTCTGTGGCATGTATCTTTGGTTAACCAATGGACGGGTTGGTGGTCAGGATATGCTTTTGACGGCATTAGAGCTATTTGGTGTTTGGTGCTTGAGTGTAGCGACTCGGCGGGGTTGGCGGATTGCGGCTCTGGGTTGGGGACTGAGTATTGGCCTCGGACTATTGCTCAAGAGTGCCATGATTATTCTCGCTGTACTGGCAGTTTTACCCTATCTTTGGTTTGAACGCAGGCGGCATCAGTTATTACAAAATCCTTTTTTGTACCTAGGGGCGGGACTTGGGTTATTGAGTTTTGGTTTATGGCTATGGGCAGCGCAGCAAGTCTATGGCAACCAAGTTGTGCAGGGTTTGATTGGTAAAGTCGTTACTTTAGGAGCCAAAGAATTTTATCCAGCTGGCCCCTTTTATTATTTTTGGAATATACCAGCGAATACATTCCCTTGGCTATTTTTTGCCTTGGGCGGCCTATGGATCCTGCTCAAAACTGATACTTGGCAAGATTATCTTTTACTCTGGAGCTATCCACTAACTTTCTTTTTGATCTTACAAGTTTATTCCACAAAAACCCCTTACTATCCTTTGCAACTTGCGCCATTCATTGCCTTACTAGGAGCATTTTATCTAGATAGTTTGCTACAACCTGAGGCGCTCAAAAGAAGCGTCAGTGCCATAACTGTGATTTCTGTATTGCTATTTGGTTTGGCGATCCTGCTCATTATGACCGCTAGTACGCTCTATGTTGCTCCACAGCTTTTGCCTGAGGGTTTGATCTATCGACCGTTGGCTTTAGGGCTAGGTTTGACTTGGTGTTTGCCCTTAGCGGCGAGGATTGGACAACGTTGGTTGCGTCGCTGGCAAGATTTGTGGGTGATAGGGGTATTAGCTGGCCCGATTGTGGTGTTAGCTGTGGCGGTTATCGTCACACCCATCGGTAACTACAACCCAGAATTTAAAGTATTTTGTCAAACCCGCTGGCCAAGGCAGCTCATTCAACCTGTAGATCTGGCCTATGAAGCCAATGGTCAAGAAGTATCTGATTTGATCGCCTTAGCTTTCTATACGCCTCAGCCGCGCCACGAACTGCGCGCTGCCCAGATTATGCGGGGTGAAGGCCAAAATGTCCTCTGGCTCTCTCCTGAAACCCGCATCATATTGTTACAACGGCACTATCCTTTCCGAGTGTTGGCTCAAGTCAAAGGCTGGACGCTCGCTCAAAAAATTCGCCGCCCGCTACCTAAATTACCTACTAAAAAAGTAACGTAACCGCATCGCCAACGTACAGCGTCTGCCCAGTATTAGTTGAGCTAAGTCGGGTGTTGACGGTGAGTTTATAGAAATGGTTAAAGCGTTCTCGAACCACCCAAGCTGGTAAAGTCTCCTGCCGACGCTGACTAAAGATTTGCTGAAAATGCGGATAAACTGCGCCAGTTTGCGCAGAACGGGTTGGTACAATACACCTATTACAGGGATTGACCCCCACAAATTGGATATCCCCGATCTGAAACAAGCGCTCTTCTTGGTCTAAACCAAAAAGCTGGTCTTCCCAAAAAGCCGGGACACCGCTCAGTTCCAAATTAGCCCGAAATCGCTGACGCACATCCTCTAAGGTCAAATCAGGATACCAACTCGCCACGGCTTCGAGACTTGCTGTACTGACCAGCGTCGGGCCTGATGCCTGGGGGTCATCGGGAAATCCGAGCGTCTGATCCGAGCGCAACTCAACAGGAAAACCAAAAAATTTACTGAGCCACTGTGCGAGTTGGTTTTGCTCAGCCGTTAGGTCAAAAGTTGCGCTGTGATGGTTAGCTTGTAAGATGACACTGGGCTGGATGAGACTAAATTTGGCCTGAAGTTGATGAATACGCGCCTGACGTTTGCCATTCACATACTTGCCTGCTTGATCAAAGATTGCCCAACGCCGGTCAAATTCTAGGGCATGGCCACTGAGCAGCTGTGCTTGATCAACCCTGACTCCCGGCAGGGACTTAATTGGGTAAATCCAGATTTGGGCAAGCTCAGGCATTTTGTCCTTAAGAAAAACCACTCATATGCTAAGACACCCCAAGTTCGCGTAGGGGCATATCTTGGGCATTAAGATATTCTGTGTTGACACCAGATTCACGCACAAGGGCAAGTTTTCCGGTGCGGCATAGCTCACGAATACCAAATTTATTGAGGTTTTGCAAAATCGCTACCATTTTACCCGGGTCACCGACTACTTGCAGGGTCAGACTATCTTCTGACACATCGACGATCTGCGAGCGGAAAATACTGGCAATTTCGATCACTTCGCCCCGATTCGCGAGGGTGGCATTGACCTTGACCAGCATCAACTCGCGCTGTACGCAGGGGATATCGGTCAAATCCTGGACTTTTAGGACATTGATTAGTTTATAAAGCTGCTTGGTCATCTGCTCGACAGCCCGGTCATCTCCTGCCAAAACCATCGTGATCCGCGAAACGCCACGGGTTGCAGTAGGCCCGACAGCCAGACTCTCAATGTTAAAGGCACGCCGTGCGAGCATCCCTGCAATACGCGAAAGGACACCGGTTTCGTCTTCGACTAGCACTGCTAAGGTATGTTTCATGACGGTTATAGTTGCGTGTACATTATGATACCATTTGCTGGCGAGCGGCTTTCGATTCGGTAGATCACACCATGAGAGTCAACCAATGAATGATGCTAAAGAAATTGCCTACTTAGAAGCTGTTTTAACTGCCTTCACAGGATTGCATACTGATGGCTTATCAGCAACCAGTGGCACTACGGACTTGAGCTTGATCTTAGATGAAGTCGTACTCACCAAACTTTTGGGCAAAGAGTTGGCAGCAGGTTTTACGCCCCTGACCGCTGAGGCAGAATTTATTTATATGGCAGGTATTGGGGATATGACCTTAGATGAAGCAGCTGGTTCTAAAGCGACAGAGCCTGAGTCCATCCCCACAGAAGTCTTATATGATATTTGGGGATTAGCTGAAGTTTATGAAGAGGGGCAGATGATGACCCTTGCTCTCGATGATGACCAGCAATACTACCAAGATTGGCTGTAGGTATACGCGCGGCAAAGTGTAAAGTAAACAGCATAAAGGCGATAGTTGAGAACCCCAATCGCGACTGAGGCCAGCCCAATTTAACATAAACACAAGACGAAATTGATTTGGTTGTCGGAGATAGGCTTAGCACCACCCAAAACATATATCTACAGAGCTATTTAATTAAGAGTAACTCTATATCCTGAAACAACTTTTCTGTTCTTACTTGCAATTGGTTAGTAGATAAGATTTATACAAGTAAGCACATATACCCTTGCCATATTAGGGTTAAGTTAAGAAGATAGATCAGCGTTAAGTAGTGTACCCCCCCACCCATGCCAGCAGCTTCCTTTCCCCCCAACGAACTAGAACGACTTCAAGCCCTTTGGCAATTTGACATTTTGGATACCCCTCCCGAATCCACCTTTGACCGCATTACAGCCTTGGCAACCCGTCTTTTTGATGTCCCGATTGCCTTGATCAGCCTAGTTGATATGAGTCGTCAGTGGTATGAGTCCTGTCAAGGTATTGTCGCCCAAGAACACAGTCGTCGGGTATCTTTTTGTGCATATGCAATCCATGGCGAGCACGTATTTGTGATCCCTGATGTCCAAGATGACCCACGCTTTCAAGATAATGACCTCGTCAATGGCGAGCCACACATTCGTTTTTACGCAGGAGCGCCTATTAGGACGCGTGATGGTTATAATCTCGGCACGCTATGTCTGATTGATCAGACACCACGGAGTTTTTCGGTCACTGATCAGCAAAACCTGCTAGATTTAGCTGCTATTGTCTGCAATGAGATGGAGTTAAGACTAGCAGATAGTGCCCGCAAACAAGCTGAAGCTAAGTACCGCAATATCGTTGAGCATGCGAGTGAAGGTATTTTTCAGACGACACCAAATGGCACCATCTTGATGGCAAATCCAGCTCTAGTCAGGATGTTTGGTTATGCTTCAGAGCTAGAATTTATTGAGAGTTTCCCACTCGAGCGTCAGTATTTGATTGTTAATCGGCGGGCTGAATTATTGCAGCAGATGCAAGAGCAAGGCGTCATCATGGAGTTTGAGTCTCAGGTCTATCATCGTGAAGGCTACTTATTTTGGATCTCGGAGAATGTCCATAGTGTGAGAGATCACGAAGGCAAAGTTTTGTATTATGAAGGCTCTATCCAAAACATTACGGGTCGCAAGCAAGCCGAAAGACAATATATTGCCCTAGAGGCAGCTGAACTGAGGATGCATGAGTTACAAAAATTAAATCGTCTTAAGGATGATTTTTTGAGTACAGTATCTCATGAATTACGTACACCCATGAGTAATATTCGTATGGCAATTACTCTACTTAAAAGTTCAACTTCTCAAGAAAAGCAAGGAAAATTCCTTCAGATGCTAGAGCAGCAGTGTGACCGAGAAATCGAACTTATTAATAATCTTTTAGATTTACAGAGTTTGGAAGGCAACATGACTAGCTTGGTGATGGATTGGATTGATTTACCTCAATGGCTCTCTAAACAGTTGTTGCCTTTTGAGTATCAAACGCAGACACGCGAGCAGATTATAACTCTAGAGATCTCTTCTAAAGTTAATATTGTGTTTAGTCATGCAGTTACACTGGCACGTATCATAAATGAGTTGCTCAATAATGCCTGTAAATATGCCCCACAGGGTGGAACTATTCAGGTCTGCGTGCAACCTATGACCTGCGAGGCAATTCAACTTAAAGTAGCGAATAATAGTCCTGATCTGGCTCAAGAAGACTTGGCACACGTATTTGATAAGTTCTACCGCATTCCCAATGCTGATCCCTGGAGTCACAGTGGCGTAGGCTTAGGCTTGGCTTTAGTTAAGAAGCTAGTCGAACAATTGGGTGGCACGATCGAAGCGATCAGCGCTCTGGGGATAGTAACATTTAGCGTGGTATTACCCATCACACAAGACACTCGGTATTGCGAAAAAGAAATTAGTCCAACACAGCGCAGATCTAGTTAGACATAAAGAAATAACCTGCTCAGTCTTATAAGAAACTCAGCAGGTTATCTTGTGGGTCAACTGTTGGCTTAAGGCAACAGCACTTTATCGATTACATGGATTACCCCATTTTTGGCGGGGACATCAGCGGTGATGACCTTGGCATCGTTGACCATGACGGTGCCACTAGCAACTGAGATTTTGACAGGTTTACCTTCGATAGTTTTGACTTCACCGGTGGTGATCTTGCTCGAAGGGTAGTTGCCGGAAAGGACATGATAGGTCAAGATTTTGACCAGTTTGCCTTTGTTAGCAGGCTTGAGTAAGTCTTCCACTGTCCCGGCGGGTAGTGCGGCAAAAGCTGCATCCGTAGGCGCAAAAACTGTGAATGGCCCTTTGCCGGACAAGATATTAACCAAACCAGCTGCTTTGATGGCAGCAACTAGGGTTGTAAAAGAACCATTGGCGATGGCAACTTCAACCACAGTACCGGGTTTGGTCATCATAGCTGAGGCTTTTTCTTTCATCTCACCAGCTTGAACCGGCAGTAACAAACCGAAACTGACGAGACCCAACAGCGTAGCTTTAAACCAAGCATTCATTCCCGAACTCCAAAATAAGAGACTCATCCTCCAGTGTATCTCTGCTTTTGGGGGTGTGGGCTTACCCATCAGCCCAGAATGCCTGTACATTGGGGGTTTGCTCAGGTGTTTTACTTGCTTGTGAATGTCCAAACCGTACCCAGTTCAGAGTTTCATTACATGCCCCCGGCTTGTGCCTATACAGCCAAGCAAATTTTGCTCAAACCCAATCTTGGCTACCCTGATGCCCCACCTGTCACGGTGGGCATACCTGTAATCGCTGAAGTGATCGCAGGCATTCGCCGGGTCAATCAACGTGCCGAAATTTTGATTGTGGAAGGGGTGTGTTATCGTTTACCAGCTGCGGTGATTGCCCAAAAATTGGGGGTAACTAAACTGCTCACAGCAGGCGTGCAATTTCTTGATGCAGACACTTTGCCCTGCTGTATCTATGAAAATACCGCTAAAGAACCACAGCACTTTACAGCAATTTTCAAGTGAAAGAGCTATATTAATTGGACTAAATGGAGAGGGTGATGGGAAAACCATATTCAGTGGATCTGCGCCAACGGATTTTAGCTGCCTACTTCAATAAAGAAGGCTCACAACGAATAATTGC
>JBBRQP010000121.1:0-7067 GCA_038226175.1 Gloeobacterales cyanobacterium | reverse complement strand
GGTGACGATTGAAGAAGTGGAAGAGCGATTAGAGCAACGATGTCGTAGTTTATCAAAGCAGACCGAGTTGCTCAAGAGATACTTGTTCTACCACTGGTGGCCCAGAACAAAAACCTGCTAATCAAACGGAAAGAGTATGAGAACCTTCTGCTAATGGAACAACTTTAGAGAAGTGTCAATTTATTCCGGGGAAGGTCAGTGAAGTGCGCTCCTTGACTGAGACAGGTAGTTAGGCTTCCCTAGCCTATAGAAGGCAGCACTGGGGTTCACTACAATTACTTGGGATAGTTCTGCGGGAAGAAGGCTTTTTGGGCTTCTTCATCGAAGTCTTGTTTGAATTGGATATCGGCTCCAATAGCCCGCGCCCGTTGCACCGCAGGACGTCCATTGACCTCCTCAAACCAACGCTTCAGATGGGGAAAAGCATCCAGTGCCTCTTCTCCTAGCACTCTGGGGAAGCGGTCTATCCAGCCCCACGCAGCCATATCCACGATGGTATAGGTTTCACCAAGAATATAGGGGTGGTGGCTGAGCTGTTCATCCAAGATGCCGTAGTGCCGTTCCACTTCCCGACGGTAACGATTGATGGCATAGGGCAAAGCCTCCATGGGGCCATGTTGGAAATGCACTGCTTGACCTGAGTAAGGACCAACTCCGGTGGCTACAAACATCAGCCAAGAGAGTAAGGCGCCCCGGTCAGTAGGTTGACCCAGGAATTGACCGGTTTTTTTTGCCAAATACAGGAGTATCGCATTTGAATCAAAGACTGTAATATCACCATCCTTAAGTGCAGGGACTTTCCCATTAGGGTTGACCGCCCGGAATTCGGGCGTATGTTGCTCGCCCTTGAGCGTGTCTACAGGCACCACTTCGTAGGGGAGACCGGACTCCTCCAGAAATAGTGCGACCTTCATGGGATTGGGCGTGGGATGGAAATAAAATTGGAGCACAGTTGGTTTCTCTAGCTAAGACAACGTTAGAATGCTAACAGCTTTTTAGCTTTATAGTAGGTTTTCTAACGCACAGATCATCCATAATTTACGACCTATTTATAGATACTTTCATACTACAAAGTTGTTGTCAAGAGCGAGTGCTTATGATAAAAAATCGGTTTCAATTGTTGGTAACTCATGAAAGGATATCATCGCGATAAAACTGATAAAAAAAGAAACCATCCCGAAAGAGTTAACCATCGGTTACATGATGAACAATCCCCTGGCCTATAAGCTTTTGTTTGAGGGCTATCGCTTCTGTATCGCCTAGGTTCAATCATATGGTAAACCAGTCTACTGCTTCCGAACCAACTAAACAACTGGGATAGATAAGTAAACGAAACTGACGATTCTGAATATTCATACCTTGGTATATTCTTTCGATGCTTTGCGGTGCTAACAGCGCGTCTAGTAAAGTCTCGGCTGTCTGCTAATACCTAAAAACTGACTGCACAAGTGCTTCAGAATTTGAATAGTGCAAATTAAATACATGTTAGCCTAACTAATACCCAGTGTGAAAAGTGAAACAAGCTATCTGTTACCTAGAGAAACCAAGAGACCCCCGCCCACAGATAATAGCCACCCCCCACCAGGAGCACGAGGCTACTGATACGCACAATCCATTCCGAGTGTTCTAGTAATCCCCGCGTCCTCCGAGCCAAACCAGCAAAAAGACTAGAGAAAAAGATAATCACTGTATATCCCAGGGCATAGCTCACCATTATCAGTGTCCCTAGTACCTGGGAACCACTAGCGGCGGCTGCCGCCAACACGGCAAAGAGGACAGGACTTGCACAGGGTGAACTGACTAAAGCAAAGGTCAAGCCTACGCCATAGGAACCGGCGATAGGGAGTTGGAGTTCAAGTTGGGGGAGGGGTAAGCGCACGATATTCAGCAGACTCAGACTCATAAAAAGGATGACCCCACCCACTGCCAAATAAATGAATCCCCGATATTCAACCAGCACAGCCCCGGCAAACGCAGAGAACAAACCAAAGAAACTGAGTACTGTAACTACACCTAATACAAAGAGGCTGGCTTTGGTAAAGGCATCACGGCGCGAAGTGATCTCCCTTGTGCCAATGTAGCTGAGATTGAGCGGTAAGAGCGCCAGGACACAGGGAGAGACACTAGCAATCAAGCCCCCTATAAAGGCCGAGGGGAGAAGGATGAGCGGATTGCCAGTGTCTTGGCTAGAGAGCCATTGCTGGTATTGATTTTCTGCAAGAGAAACCCCTTTCTCTAGGATTTCTTTGAGCGGGCCAGTATTGACCAAGCCCACAACCAGGGCGATGAGTCCTATGCCAAATAACAAACCCACGAGTTGCAACCGGGGCTTGGTTGCCATAGTGGGTTTTTCTAAGGTCGGCGGCGTCTGTGTCATCTATTACTCCTTGCTATCGAGCAAGAGCGGTGTTGAGAACTGTGGTGTAAGACTCTTTGTTAGGGTTATTTTGGAATTGTGCAAGAACTTTGCCATTGACCGGATCGATGATGGCTACGGTGCTAGTGCTTGCCTTATTGGCCTCGAAATATTTGCTGAGTCCCAGTTTCTGCGCCAATTGTTGAGACTGTTGGGAGGTAGTGCGGTCGGTCACATCGAGGACAACAAAGTTCACTTTGCCTTTGTACTCGGTGCGCAGGGTTTGGAGAGTGGAGGCAATATTTTTGCAGCCGGGGCACCAGGTAGCAAAGACATCAACAACGACAGGCTTTCCCTGTAACTCAGGAGCAAGGGGGGCACCCAAGGTTTCCAGGTCAGCAGGAGTTGGACTTGCCTGAGCACCAGGAGCAGCAAAGCTCAGACTAACGAGACACAGCGCAGCAAACCAGGATTGAACGCGCATAATTTTTTACCATCACTGCCCGTAATACGGAGTCCCCCAGGAAGAAGATTGGTGATGTCCGCAAATAATAGGCGCTTGCTCTGTACTAAAACTGTTAAATAATGCGGGTTAATTGACCCTGATTTTCTCCTAGCGCTAGACAAAAAACTGACCTTACCCCGAATTAGTGGATAGTGACTTTATGCTATCTACTGCTAAGCAGCGTGGTGTACTAAGTCTGGTCTTCAGTAAATATCTACTACTGGGGAAGGTCTGACATTGCGCTCAGCAAAGCCACAGAAAACGGAATTTAAGGTACGTTATGCATGGATTGAAGATGAATCCATTGGTGTAGTATGGGCACAGACACACCAAAGTTCTTTGCCACATCCCGAGGATGTCTACCACGCAGCGTCGTTGATTCTACCCCAATAAGGCTACGACACATTAGTGCGGTAACGGTAAATCAAAGAGAACCGTTAGGTTGCCCAGCTTCATAAGCAGAAAGTAAAGCGTTGCGGAATGTCTCACATTTTTAGGGGGGTGCGCGAAAGTATAAACTGACCGACTGGGATTATTCCCATAGAAATCGGCACCCAATAGTCAGCAAAATCTTTGTACTCCAAGCAAATAGTTCTTTCTTCTTAGACAATTCAAAGTTGAAGCATCGGGAACTATCAATTAACCGGTAGTTGCCATAGGTATTAATGTGCTGCAATTAAATCTAGAAGTGTCTGAACACAACTGCCGCTTGCTTTAGTTAACTGCTCAAAAGCAGGACTTTACCGCTGGAAGTGGACGAAGCTGCTGGCTCTGCGGTGATAATGAGGGGCATATGTTCCATACCGGGCTCAAAAGGCACCAGAACTATTACTTGACCATTGCGTGCAGGCTTGAATTGACCACAGGCGATGCGCTTGCCATCGATCACTGCCCAGAGTTTATATATTTGTCCTCCCGCAATGGGTGGTAGCCCATGGACATTCAAAAGCGCCTGAGTTCTGTCCCCTAGTGTAAGCAGAAGCCCAGAGGCGCTGAGGTTGTGGTTTGCTGGCAATAACCTAACTTGTTGTACATTGTTCTCCCGTAGCAGGGCAAGTTCGTCCTTAGCACGGGCTACCTGTTGTTGCAGAACAGCCCGCTCCCCTTGAAGTTGGTAATTTTGTACCCCCAAGGCCACCAATAAAAATGCGGCGAAAGCAGCTGAGCCCAAAGATAACCAAGTCGAGCGCTCCACCCTAGTTACCCCCCGCTGCAAGAGCTGGCGACGTAAGCGCGGATTGGGTTGAATCTCCGCAGAAAAAGCCTCCGGTAACTGCCCTAATAGAATCCGGTACTGCGCTAACTCCGCCTGCCACTCCGGATAGTCCGTGAGCCATTGTTCACAGGACAGTTTCTCTTGAGGAGTCATTTGATCAAGTAAGTAGGCAACAATTCGTTCTTCTTCGGGGGGGGGATTATTCATGGGTGAACCTCGTGCATCAGTTTTTTGAGGTGGATAAGCGCATCACGGCATCGGGTCTTAATGGTACTCAACGGCACTTTGAGGTGCTGGGCAATTTCGTTCTGGTTCATACCCTTGAAGTAATATAACTGGAGGCATTGGCGCTGTAGAAAAGAGAGCTGTTCCATCGCTTGATGTAACGCCACCCGATGCTCCTCAGCCATTGCAATTTCTAAACCATGCTCAAGTGTATGCTGAAGCTCCATTGCCCCAAGGCGTTGCAGAGCGCGTCCGAAGGCACTGCGGCGGCGTAGTCGGTCGATGGCGCGGGAATAGGTCATGGTCATTAAAAGCTGCTTAACCGTTCCGCGCTCGTGGTCATAGAGATTTTTTTGCCAAAAAGTCAAAAACACCTCTTGGGTTAATTCCTCCGCCTCCTGGGGATTGGTGAGGAGCTTGAGGGCAAATAGATAAATAGACCTGCCATAGCTGTCATACAGCCGTGCCAGGTAATCGGTACCACTTAGTCTTTGGTTGTGGTTAGCTGCTTTAAAAGGGGAGGGCGGTTCCAGCTTCAATGTCGTACTCCAGCCGAGTCGAGTAGTCTGTAAATCTCTCTACGCCAGTCGGTACGGCTAAGCTGCGACGGACAACTGGATGCGTTTGGATTGTGCACTCTCGCGTGCCAGCAGAAACGCACCCAGCAATGCCGCATTGCAAGGGCTAGAGGACTAGACCAATACCCTTGCATCCAGCCGCGTGGCGGCGCTACAGCTTCAGTTCGCCGCCAGCCCGTTGGCGCCGACGGGCAGTCCGACGGCTTCTGCGGCCGGCGTCAACTGCCCGTCTGGAGCGATGGCAAAGGCCGAGAGGGTCTGGCTGCCCGAATTGAGCACATACAGTAAGCGCCCGGTCGGAGCTACGGTCAGGTCCGTAGGCGCAGCGCCTGTGCGCGCTGCCACGGCTTGAGCCAGTACAAGCCTGCCCGATGTGAAGGCATAGCGGCTGACCGTATTGCTGGCCGTGTTTGTGGTGTAGACGTTGCGCCCGTTGGGTGTGACGCTGATTCTGGCGGTGCCGGTTTGGTTGTTGCCGATCGAGGCATCGATCAGTACCGGCTGCGGGTTCGGGTTGTCCGGGCTGTAGCCGAAGAAGGACACCGCACCCTGCCTGCGCGCGTTGTTGAAGGTCTCGGTCACCAGTAGGCGCCCAAGCCCGTCGAACACGAGACCCCCGGGCGCCTGAGCCGGCACGGTCAATAATGCATCGGTCAAGCCTTCGGTAGTGACCTGATAGCTGAAGACGGTATTGAAGCTGCGCGAGTTGGTGACCAACAAGCCGCCATTGGGACTGAAACTCACTTGGGTTGGGTCACTGGCGCCCGCTTCACCCCCGAGCGCACGGTAGCTGAACGGTATTGAAGTCAACTGCCCGCTCTGGTTGCGAAAGCCCTCCACGGTGCCATTCGAATTTGCGTTCAACACGTAGACGATGTCACCAGACTCGGTCACGCTCAACGGGTTGCCTTCGCCGGAACGGACGACCGATTTCAGGGACAAGCCCTTGGCCTCGACGGCAAAGGTGGACACTGTGCTGCTGAGATAGTTAATCACGAATAACCACTTGCCGTCGCCGCTTAGCGTGACCCCGCCTTGGTTACGTAGAGCGCCGCCGGAACCGCTTCCCTGCGTGGCCACGCGCGCCAGCAGCGCTGAGGGCTGTCCGTCGGTGCTACGACCATACACTAGCACCTCGTTGCCCTGGGGCGAATTGGTGCTAGTAAACACCTTGTCGGCGCGGAAGTCCGGGCTCGCGCTTATGTCCGAAAGCTGCGCATTCGCAATAGACCCGCCCAGAGCCAGAGCCGTCGCTAGAGCCAGGCCTTTGAGCGATAGACGTCGAGAGACTTGCATAATATTCTCCTATCATCCTCTGTAATACGGAGCCCCCTGGGCTTAGGCTTGGATCTGTTGAACGACAATTAGCTTGGCTGATGCGCACTAAAGGCTCTTCCACACTTTTGGTGAAGCTGGGTAATTTCATATTTTTTCGCATAGGAGAAAATTAAAAGCCTATTGCAAGGTAGCTATGGACACCCTGGCTCGACTGTTTGGATTGTCCACCAACCCACAGCGGTTTCAAATGAAAGAGCTGTATTAATTGCCATAAGTGGAGAAGACGGTGGGAAAACCATACTCAGTTGATCTGAGCCAACGGATTTTGGATTCCTACTTTAGCAATGAAGGCTCATAACGAATAATTGCCGAACGCTTCAAAGAATGTTGGTCAAAGCTAAAGCAATAGCTAGGTTCCCAAGGCAAGCACGATAGAGAAGCTCTTGAAAATGCGATAGGAGGCTTATTACAGAAACTGATGCGAAAAGTTGGTTCACTCACTCTGGCTATCCTGGTATATCCATAAAATTGCTGTAAGTTGCTCGTGCCCTTGTCTTTATATGGACAGGGCACGAGCAGATACGCTTTAATTGACCCGATAGACTACCGGGCAATTGATCACAAAACCCACTGCCCGCAGTTTGCCGCCATCCAGAGACGTGATGAAACCTTTGGCTGCCATGTCTTCGATGTGTACCGCATCACTCATCCGAGCGCGATAGCCTTTGGCAACGGCTTGCTCTGTCCACACCGCCGGAAAAAGTCGCCATAGGGGGCTGTAATCCAAATTGAGTGTGGGAATACCCCCCAAAACATTAATCGGTCCACGACCATCGGTCAGAGCACTATAAAGACCTTGGCGATGGGGATTATCTAAGCCAGTTGGCCCATTGACAAATACATAAATCC
>JBBRQP010000120.1:0-7327 GCA_038226175.1 Gloeobacterales cyanobacterium | reverse complement strand
GCAAAGGTCAAATCCAAGAAGTAGGAAAAGGAGCAATTAAATCACAGGTGAAATTTATTGAACGTTTGTTCGGACTAGCCGTGTGACGGGTAAGTCTTCTGAGAAGAACTGTTTCTTATTTTATTTTTGCAACAGAACCCCGTGTGCGGTCGAGCTTGCCTGACACTCTATCAATAATCTCTAATTCATACCTATACATTGTCTTGACAAGCTCTACACTAATAAGCTATTTTATATATATGTTGTCTTGTTAATAGGTTGTTTGATGAAGCTATGGCTTAAGCAGCTACTCGAAACCTACTTCCCCGCCGTCAAGTATCTGACCACAGCGGATCAGACAGAGGCCGAACAGTGGGCTAACTGGATGAAAGATCAATGGGCTAGCAGAGGCTTGGTTACTCTCTCGCAACAGCGCGTGCCCATGACAGAAACCCGCAACGCCATCCGAGAAGAGTTTGGTGAAGACCATATCGCCTTGGTGACGATGAACTTTACTGAGCAACAATGGCGCACGATGAATGGCTCCATCATCGACCGCGTACAGCATCGTAATGAGCAAGTACAAATCATTGAAGACCCAGAAGCCATTGTAGTCAAGGCTTTAGAACTATTAGCGAGTAGCTATTGGTATGACCTGGCGGCTGGTCTGGTAGCGGTTACAGGCCGTCGCTCGACCGAGATTCTCTCTACTGCTACGTTCACGGAAAAAAGCGCGTACTCGGTCATGTTTAGTGGTGCGCTTAAGCGGCGGGGGGAGAAGGTTAACCTTTCCTTTGAAATCCCTACTCTCGTCCCGGCACAGCTAGTGATTGCAGCACAACTGCGTTTACGTGAGTCCCTCCAGGTCTCTGAGCTAGACACTCCCAAAATCATCAATGACCGTTATGGCGCGGCAGTCGTCAAAGCCGTTAACTATCACTTCACCGGACTCGTACCCCCTCGTGATGGCGAAGACCTCTATACTCATTTATTCAGAAGTGTCTATGGGGCGATTGCGACCCACTGGTATTGTCCACAAACTGTGGCAGTCCAAGAGTTCAAAGCTCACATCCAAGGGCATTTCCAGGTTCTTGAAGCCGAGTCTGAAGAACTGCGTCGCTCCTATATTGCAGGCCGCCATTACGATGATTACGCTACCCATGACACCCGCCGGGGCATCAAACTTGACCTTCCCGGCGTACAAGTCCTACAAGTCTTTAATCATCACCATAAAGAGAAAATCGTGACTACTCCCAACCTACCTAATACACTCGCTGCAGGGCCATCTACTCCCGCTAAATCGTCTCTATTAGAACAGCATCTCACTACCCTGGCTGAGATTACCCTTACCCTTTCCAGTACCCTGAATTGCCCTCCTGAAGGACTCACAGCCTATATACAGGACATCACTACCCAGTATCATGCCCTTGAGTTCCAGGTCGAAGAACTCTCCTCGCAATTAAACCAACAGGCTAAAACTCTGAGTGTTCTACAGCGTCAACTGAATGCCCAGCCGGACACTACTCCTACCCTCATCGATGCCAATCTAAATGGCCTTCTACTCCAACTAGCCCAAAACGCTTTAGCCCTCGTGCAAGCTCTCTCTCCCACTACTACTACTACGCCTAACCCGGCTACGGCTGCGCTCACTGCTCCAGGTGCCACTACGCCTCACACCCCTACTAACCCCTCTTCCTTTCCTACTGCCCCTCTTACCTCTCTTACCCCGCTGCCCACAACTAACCTACCTGTACCCACTACGTCCCAACCCACTACAAATAACCCTAACCGACGGAATACTGCTCAAGACTCTCTAGCTAAAGTCATGAACGCTATCATCGCTTTTAATGCTCAGACCTCCTCTGTTCAAGATAAATGGGCTTTTAGTCAATCCATCCTCGCTCGCGTCTCTGGCTGTAATCAACCTGCGACGCAAAAGTTCTGGGCTATCCATAAACCTCAACTAGAATCCTATAATCAAACTCACGGTCTAGCTAAATCCCATAACCTCTCTAAAGCTAAACGTAAGGACTCTACCTCCGTTGAACATGACCTGAAGCCCTTCCTTAATTGACTATGATGGGGGGAAGGGGGAGGAACTAGCCGCTTCCGCCATTAAGCATATTCACCGCTGCTTTTATACCCTCTCCTGGAGCTGGCGCGGTATCATGAGCTTCAACTAAAGACTATTTTTTGGGGGGTTGCGGTGGTGGATTTTTGGGTTGTGTAGACTGGCGCGGCGGTGGTAGAGGCCAGGGAAGCAGCGGTACACTCCTCTCTCCTTCTTTGTCAGGCTTATCGGGCGGCTTTTGATTACTCACAGTATGAACTCTTTTGTTTTTTTGTCATATTTAAACCCTTTCGACATGCATATCTCTTGTTGACAAGTATCAAGCATTCCTTTCCATTCCGGCAACTTGGCATCTACCAACACAAGCTCCTTTTGCATGATGATACTATATTCTGCAAGAGATTGTACAAAATCTTGCGTGGCTTCTCCTTGTTGTACCTTGAGCCAAAACAATTTATAGTCACTACCTATTTTTGACCATTCTAACGATTGTGCGGCAAGTTTTTCAGTCATACTTGTGAAACCTAGGATAGGTAATCCGACAGCTAGAATAGCTGATGACACCGCTAGAACTGAACTTAACTCGGGATACTGCTTGAGAAACGATAACGTTGCCCAAGTGGATGTAGCGGTAACACCTAAGAAGATATCCCCTAGTGTTTGAAATTTCTCATACCGTCGCGCTTGCCGACCCCGATATAATGCCATGCATGAAGCATTGAGATAGGAATTCCATACCTCGGTTTCAACAGTAGTGTACGGAATCAACTCGTCAGCAGCAGTCATAGCAAAAATGCAGGTCTTGATTTTGATCACACAATAGCATAGGCATTGGTGAAAATTTTTACTCAGTTTTATTTTATATCCTACTAAAAATTTGTGCCAATGTTATGGGTTAATGAGTTGAGTTAACTTCCAAGTAGGAACCCTCATGGTGAAGAAATTTCTCCTGGTATTATTGTTGCCAGTAAGCATAGTGTTTACGCCCTTAGCACATGCGCATCGTGACGGTTGCCATCGCTGGCATAGTTGCCCTTCTGATTCCGGCACCTACGAGTGTGGGGATCTTGGTGATTACAGCGAATGCCCTAACCAGCCATCAGCTAAACCTGTGGTCTCAATTGTTTCTAAAGATTCCCTCTTTGACCGCTACATGAGAGCTGGTTACAAGGCTTATAAGGCCAAACATTACAACACAGCCTTAGCGAATTTCCGTAAGGCTCTTGCTAGAAAACCCGGAGATACTACAGCAAACCAAGCTGTACAGAATACGGCTGCTATCTTGAAAATTCCCGCCTAACATGGACTAGGAGGAGCATTACGGCGTGACCTCGGCGTTTGGGCTGGGGGCAGGGAAGCCGGAGCTGACTTCTTGGTAGTTTTCTTTACTGGTGAGACAGCAATTTCTGCTAGGTCTATCTCTCCCCACTGACGGTTCCAGTAGCGCGTAGGAGAATCTTTACTCTGGAAATATGCCCCATCCTTGTGATCCGGCTTTTGAGAATTAGTACTACATCGCAGTAAAGATTTTATTACCTCTTCTCGCCTATAAAAATACTGCTCCAACTTACTCTTTTTACAAATAGGACAATTATGACTTGTTTTCTTTGGAGCCGGAATACTTGCGTCTTTGGTGCGCGTTGTGGGCAGCTCCCATTGTTCGGTGCGCTCACTCCAGAACATCACGGTTTCAGGGCATTTCTCACATTTAAGGAAAGCTCCTCCACTGCATTTTGTACTAGGAATTTTTAGGAGCGGCTGTCCACAACTAGGACATGCTTGGTCAGAGGGTACCGCAGAATTCCGTGTGACCGACGGCGGCGCAAAACCTCGGGCGGCATCAAGCATCGGTTGGAATTGAGTCCGGTTCCATCCTGTCAGAAACTTTTCCCAGGCCAACTTCCCATGGGTAATAGCGTCTAGGTCATGCTCCATCTGGGCGGTTGTCTCGATGTTGGTGAATAGTGGTAGATGGGTGGTCAGAGCTTCATCGACTTGTAAACCCAAAGTAGTGGGTTCGAGAACTTTGCCGCTCAAGGTGACATAGGAACGCTCTTTAAGAGTTTTGACGGTACTGGCATAGGTACTAGGCCGCCCAATCCCGACATGTTCCATTTGAGCAACGAGTTTGGCTTCGGAATAGCGGGGTAAGGGCTGGGTACGTTTTTTCTCACTACCAGCCGTTTTTAGGGTGAGAGTTTGTCCGACAGTGAGCGTTGGCAGTTGAAGTTCTTTGGCTAAATCATTCCAGTAGTAGGTATAACCTGCAAACTCGACGGTACTACCGCGACTTTCCCATAAGATGCCTGCGGATTGGGTACGAATTACTACTTTGCGCAGTCGGGCAGGCGCACATAAAGAGGCAACCGTGCGCCGCCAGATTAGATCATAAAGACCATATTCTTCGGTCGTGAGCATGGGTTGGAGTAAATCGGGGGTGAGAGTCACATCACTGGGACGAATTGCTTCGTGGGCTTCTTGGGCATTAGCCTTAGATTTATGAGTTGAGCTCTTAGTGGGCAAGTTCTGGGGGCCATTGGCTTTTAGGTAATCTTGAACAGCAGTCTGAAACTCTGGAGCTAGAACAGTACTATCGGTACGCATATACGTGATTACGCCTTTAGTTTCTCCATTGGCTAAGGTCACTCCCTCATAGAGTTTCTGGGCGACCGCCATGGTGCGCTCTGGACTTAACCCCAACTGATTACCCGCTATTTGCTGAAGGGAGCTGGTGATAAAGGCCGGAGGTGGGAATTTGGGGGTAGTTTTACCTGTACACTCGGTCACCTGATGAGGTTGACTACGGGCTATCTGCACAAGACGGTCAGCTTCGGCTTGCGAGAGTACCCGGGTAGACTCGGGTTTCACTTGGTCTTTGCTATTGGCAAGTAAATTAGGCTGGGGCTCAGCATCTGGTTCATCAGCAAGCGTTGATGTGGCAGACCCTTTGTAATAGGCACGTAACACCCCTTTATCTAGGGCATAGTCCACATAAACACTCCAATATTCCTGCGGGACAAAAGCTAAGATTTCTCGCTCTCTGGCACATAGCAAATGTAAGGTAGCACTCTGGACACGACCAGCACTCTTGGCACCTGGGACTAGATTACGTAAGACACTAGAACCACGATAACCCGCTAGTTTATCCAGGCAATCACGGGCGCGTTGGGCTTCAACTAAAGGTAAGTTTAGCGGACGTGGTGACTTAAGAGCAGCTTGGACGGCTTCACGGGTGATGGCTGAATAAACCACACGACGGGGATTCTTAAGCCCTAGGACTTGAGCAATATGCCAAGAGATAGCCTCACCTTCACGGTCAGGGTCAGAGGCGAGATAGACCTGTGAATCACCTTGGGTAGCAGCACGTAGACGGGCAATGACCTCTTGACCACGGGCTTCACGGGGAATATAACGACATTGCACCTGGTCATCGATCAGGTCAAAGCCCAGATTATCTAAGCCATCCTGCGCTAACTCCCGGATGTGACCCATACTGGCTAAGACTTGCCATCCTGCGCCCAAGATGGACTTGAGGGTTTTAGTTTTACCGGGAGATTCAACAATGAGGATGGGCATGAGTGCGCGAATGGTAGGACACTATAGCTTTTATAACCTATATGAAAAATAGATACAGGTTAGTGTTCTTGGTATTAGGGAGCAATGAAACGGAAATGTACTTAAGTATCGGGTTTGTGACTTTTTTGAGCGCAGCCTCAAGCGACCTTCAATCCAAGGGCTAATTTGCAGCTTTGTAAAAAAAATCTGCCAGCAGCGGGAAAAATGGTGCCAAAATAGTCATGTGGTTCGCTGCATTTTGCACAAATTCTGCATACCGATCTGTGAATGCTGGAGTGTTTTTACTTTGTTCCATTGCATTGACTAATTTCGTGAGCTTATCAACAGTTTCCTTGTCTGCTATGTGTTGGTTAAGTGTTTCTCGAAGTTTAAGAAATATAGAATTCTCAAGAATAATATTTGAAGAAGTATTTACTGAGTTCAAATTGAAGCGAGAGTTTTGTCCACTATTATGTACAACTGTCGAATGACCAGATGTAGGAACAATTGAGTTATCTTTATGAATCATTAAGACAAAGTGCTGTGGAATACTATAAAATCCAGATACGTACTTACATTCCTGGATAGTAAAGTAATGCATAGCACCTTCAGGCAAAAGCTTAACTAACTTGTCGCCTTCCTCCACGGGTAGTTCTGACATCCAAAGTGTTGCTTTCGTATTACTGCATGTAGATTGAAATGGGCCGTACTCTTTGCCAGCTTTATCAATGAGCATAACCTTAGTATTTGCAAGCTGAAGAAAAGGATTGGACACAGTTAGCACCTCAGAATTATTTTTTCATTCATTATTTTATGGGATTTGAGATGATATTCACTAATAAATAACAAAACAGCAATGCTCTGTGCCAGCATTGGAAATTCGAGGTTGAGACTTGCCACGAGTGAAGAGTTAAAGGTAAAAGTTTCTCAGAGAGAAGATTTCTGGTATTTTGATTTTTGTACACTATTCAAGTCAAAAATGAAACATGGTGGCAAGTGAGCCGAAGTCGGACGGCCTTCAGAAAAACATTCTGCCCAAAGCGGCAGCGGCCTATACAATCGGATAACGCGCTCACGCTTGCCTTACCCTCTTGTATAGGTAAGGGGGTGATAGTGAAGGAAAAGGTTTTTCTGAGGTAAGAAGAACTGCATCCCAAAGGGGTAGGAAGGTCACTTTCGGTGGGGAGCTGCAAGTTAATCGGGACTGGTAGCTGGTGACGGGGTAAGGATTAAAGCACCCGAAGCAATCAGCTCTAGCAATCTTGCTAAGTTAGGCTTCCCCCCATAAAAACAATTGTGAATGGTAGCCAACTCATCAAGAGCGTCACGGGTTTCTGAACTCATGCGGATAGCAACAGTTTTATGATCTAAACGAGGACGATCTAAAATGTCATCCAAGTACTTGTGGATGCTGCAATCCAGCAGTACAGTAAAGCCACAAACCCCTATCCTTAATTGCATTTGTTGTTCCATCATTACCCAAACCCCAAAATCTACTCTTGATATCGCTGTCAGAGTAGTAAGCCACAGTCATCAATCCTTAAACTAAGGGGACAACACGGGTTACAATTCCTGCAAACCCGCTTGCTCTCATGAAAACTGACGGCTTGTTCTACAACATCTTCCTCAAGTTGCCTACCGCCTTTTTTGTAACCTTGGGACTACCACCAGAGACCGCTGACCTTTACACGTTTGATTCCGTGGAAGTCAAGGCTCTGAGTT
>JBBRQP010000119.1:0-7384 GCA_038226175.1 Gloeobacterales cyanobacterium | reverse complement strand
GGTAAATATGACCTTGCGCAAAGTACTGCGCAACCATCGGGCATTCCCCACCGATGAATCGGCGCTCAAAGTGATTTACTTGGCGATTCATAATCTCTCCAAGAAATGGACGATGCCGATCCGAGATTGGAAAGGAGCCTTGAATCGGTTTGCGATTGAGTTTGATGGGAGGTTACCAATGTGAGATTTCTACACTGACACAATCTTCTTGACATACCCGAAAACGGTAAGTGCAGCAGGTATAGTGTTCACAGTTTCCTCATGATGATGGGTATTAAAGACTTGTAGGACTTCCACACCAGGAAGGTCAAGTTTGATGCCCCGGCTGGAATCGCGGGTAGCGTAGTCGTCGTAGTGGCGGCCTGCAATATAGCTACGCCGTAGCTCGTCAGACTCGGCTTCAAGAACCTGGAAATGCCCTTGGATGTGAGCTTTGAACTCTTGGACTGCCACAGTTTGTGGACAATACCAGTGGGTCGCAATCGCCCCATAGACACTTTTGAATAAGTGAGTATAGAGGTCTTCCCCATCACGAGGGGGTACGAGGCCAGAGAAATGATAATTAACCGCTTTGACCACCGCCGCGCCATAACGGTCATTGACAGACTTTGGGGTGTCGAGGTCAGAGACTTGGAGCATATCGCGTAAGCGTGTCTGCGCCGAGACGATGAGCGCAGCCGGAACGAGAGTAGGGATTTCAAAGGAAAGGTTGACCTTCTCCCCCCGCCGCTTAAGCGCACCACTAAACATGACCGAGTACGCGCTTTTTTCCGTGAACGTAGCAGTAGAGAGAATCTCGGTCGAGCGACGGCCTGTGACCGCCACTAGGCCAGCCGCCAGGTCATACCAATAACTGCTACTTAATAACTCCAAAGCCCGCACCACAATGGCTTCCGGGTCATCAATAATTTGCACTTGTTCATTGCGGTGCTGTACCCGGTCAATGATGGGATTATTCATCGTGCGCCATTGCTGTTCGGTAAAATTCATCGTGACCAAAGCAATATGGTCTTCGCCGAACTCCTCACGGATGGCGTTACGTGTCTCGGTCATGGGTACGCGCTGCTGCGATAGCGTGACTAAGCCGCGTTGTGCCCACTGGTCTTTTATCCAGTTAGCCCACGTCTCGGCCTCGGCCCGATCCGCCGAGGTCAAATGTTTGACCGCAGGGAAGTAAGCCTCAAGTAGCTTCTTTAGCCACAACTTCATCAGATAACCTATCAACACATTCTATGTATAGCTTAACTTTTAGAATAGGGCTTGTCAAGAAGATATATATATGTAAGTTGAACCTGTTTATAGAAAGGCAAAGGAGAAGAGAAATAAGGATTTATCGGACAGCCGAGCATTCCCGGAGCCGCCTGCCCCGCTGACCTCAACGTACGAGCCATCCCCACTTTTGAGGGTTTGTCGTCAATTAAGTTGGAGAAAGTCTATTTTGCTACCCAACAGCAGATAGCATAAGGTCACTGTCCACTAGACCGGGGCAAGGTCAAATCAAAAACTCATTAATTCTAAGCATCCTTTTGATGACTGCAGGGGCAATGGCTCAAGCACATCCTAATTCTGCTTTTAACAAAGTGACAGGTCAGCTTAAGTATGAAACCAAAGTGCCTGTACTCCTCCCTGCTTTTGTCCCTTCAGATAACCAACCAGCTTTTAGCTACATTTCTAGTTTGAGCGCAACGCTCTATGAGGTTGAACTGACCTATGTTGACGGGTGTCGTGCCGGAGCTTGCTATATAGGCATGGTTTCTGGACAGGTTAAACCTGCGGGGCAACCTTTATCCGGTGACATTGTAATCCTTAAAAGTGGTGCAAAAGCCTATTTTGTAGATGCTTTCTGTGGAGCAAATTGTTCAGACTCTCAACTCATTTGGGATAGTGGCAAGTACCGCTACATGGTTACAGGAAAAGGAGAAAAGGTAGAGACACTCACCAAAATGGCAAATTCGATGGAGAAAACACCATGAGCAATACCTTTACTGATCTACTTTACGGGTAATCTTGACATTGTGCAGGTGGATACTAAATTTGGCCAGGTTTCTATCAGTCATAACCCTGTCTTGAGTCCTGCCAGCTCTAGGGGAATAGAGATCGGGAACAGCATTTCCATAGCTTTAGAAATGCCAAGACCAATTGCTTTTGATGATGCCATATCCCGAACCCTTCAGCTACTTAGGTTTTTTGGGTTAGTCATTGGACGCCCTCAGAACATCCAAAAGTTGGTTCTACTCGTCCGGAAAGGAGATAGAGAGGCGGCATTGAGAGTTCACTGGAGCCATCGTCCAGTCCGCGCTGTAAATGCTTTAGAGGACAGCTCATATTTACTTAGGCCAGGTACTTTTCTCCTCAACCCCATCGATCGCCAGGATGAGTTCGTTCGCGTGATGCAGGCATGGCTGGATAAGGATGAAGAACATCAAGATGCTAGGATGCGGTTCAATACATCCTTCTTGTGTCAAAAAAAGTACTCTGTTGATAGATTGATTAGTGCTGCCAACATGTTTGACATATTGCCACCATCAGCTGTTCCTAACGATATTGAGATTACAGAAAGTCTGAAGCAAGCAAAACAGAAATGCAAAGAAATATTTAAGTCACTTCCCAAAAGTTACGAACGTGACAGTATTTTTGGTGCGCTTGGACGAATTGGGAAAGCTTCTCTAAAGCACAAGACGAGACATCGCGCAAAGTATTTAATAGAGATCATTGGAGAGTGGCTCCCAGATCTCGTGATGGTTCTTGAGGCGGCTATTGACTGCCGCAATCACTTTGTTCATGGCAGCCCAGCAAAGATCGATTACAACAATAATTTCAAGATGGTTACATTTTTTACTGACACATTGGAGTTTGTTTTCGGTGCTTCCGAGCTTGTCGAAGCTGGCTGGGATATCCAAACCTTTATCCAAAAGCCTCTCTTCATGACTCACCCCTATGATGTATACAGCGTCAACTATCTAGACCGACTTAAGGCATTCAAAACGCTTTTTAGTAAGGAGCGACAACTCCTAGCACCAACCGCGAAGCGGTATGGTGGAGGCTTCTAACTGTTACCAGCTAGAGCTTTCTGCTTCACAAACTGGGGTCTCCACAGACTGGCCTCGTGCGATCCACGGCTTATAAACCACGCTCCAGAATATTCTGGGCGGCGTTGATGTCTCGGTCTAACTTTAGTCCACACGTTGGACATTGATGGGTACAGATACTGAGGGTCTTAGGAACCTTCATACGCCGTACCCCAAACAATTCTAACGGTTCCGTGAGGGTTTACTTTGTTGACGAGCTAGCCTCTTTGGGACTTTATGGTAAATCTGTTAGATGGGTAAGGCAAGCGCAACGTGTTGCCCTCTCGTCATACCCTTTTCCCTTATTGAGTTACTTAAAGAGTAAATAGTTCAACAAGAATTTTACCAGCTTTGATATCGGGTTTTCTACCGCCATTGGCTCGTTAAATTGCTGTATTTGGGGAGAGCCTGAGACAGAGACGGGAACCTGATTATTAGGCTTGTTCTCTAGCCGTATTTTTGAACATAGTTCTTGGAGATATTGTTCTGTTATGAGGGAGTCTACATATTGTTCTGGTGTAAGAAAGTTTATATTTTCCCCTTCTTTAGTTAGTGACAATGTAAGAGCTTCGATTATTCTTTCAACTGTTAAAAGTGTACAATCATTATCCTTAAACACCAAAAACATAGAGGAGCTAACTTTAGCCATACGAGGTGAGGCCAAAGTCCACCCTACTAGATATGGTACATCTTGCTCTATATCTGTACATTGTATTGTTATTGGCCTGTCAATAAGTTCAAAATAGTCCCCTTGAAAGATAGGCATTTTTGTTGGAATAGAATGATTTGTGTTTAGAACAGTACATGGATGGCTTTGATCCAACACTGGATGAGGAAAACTATCTTTGTACAAATAACGAAGATCATGAGGTAATTTACCAATTTTCAACATTGAATCAATATATATTTTTACCACTACATGATTTGCAGGAATATCTGAGATATTGTAGATTAAAGGTATGAGAGATATTTGAGATAAAGATTGTAATTTATCTGTGTTTATCTCCCATTTAATAGATAAGTCAGGCACATCTTGACGGTTGGCAGCATCCCTCAGTTCATACTCTTCCATAACACGTACTTCAAAGTTAAAACGCTTGTAAAAGTGTTTGTCATGGGCTTGATGTGGTGCTTGAAAACTTTGAGGAATATAAACTATATATGCAACGCGACCAGGGGCATGGGTTGTCAACTCAACTTGAGTAATAATTATTCCATCAATACAGCGTTGGATTCTAGAATTTATGACTTGCTCTAACCATTCTTTTGTTATATCTGTTTTATCAAATCCCTCATCAATCTTGATCGGTACATGCTTATCCTCCTTACTCTCCGCCATTCCATAAATAATAGTTCCACCAGCAGAGTTAGCAAATGCGGAAACGTCCTTACTGACTTCATTCTTCTTACCGTCAGTTTTGGCAAGAGCATCACAACTTTTATATTCAAGGAATAGACTTTCCTTTTCCTTTGTCACAATAAGTTCAAGCAGATCGGCTTCTGTCCATTTACCTGGCTCTCGCATCTTGATTCCATACCTAGAAGAGATTGAACGCTTGACTGTAATCATAATTATATGTCCCCCTCCTACGTGTCTGACTTCATCCTCACAGGGCAATACGTAGAATCTAAAGTTAGGAGAATTTTTTATCCTCAATCCAATTCAAGAAGTCAATCTTAGTAGAAAAATTCTTTGAATTTGTAACGAGCATGACAAAGAAAACCCAAGCAAAGGTAAAGAATTGGGACAAATCAGATTGCTCATCATCAGTGTAACCATGATGCAAATATTTCGAGCGAATCCCATAAATAGCTTTAATATTTTTCACTATTGTTTTTCGCTCTTCGAGTTCTTGACCAATAAATATTGCTAACCTATCTGATAAATTTTGTGTAATTGGTTCGCTATGATTTTTTAGTAATGTACTCTCTAAGGCTGAAAGAACATACACAACCTTAGACATCGGATCAGAAGTAAATGCGGCTTTAGAATATAAGTAGGCCATACTTAGAATGGCCTTCTCGAAATCAGTAGGTTTAGGTTTGATTACTATATCAGAAATAATATCTAAACCACATTTTCTGTAAAGTTCTAAATCAGCAGTGGAAATACTTACGAGTTTAGGAGATCTACCCATAAATTTCGTATTAATGTGCTGTCTCCCCTCAACAAAATATATTGTAGTTAACTGTTCGACATTCTCTATTCCCTTTATTTTGGAGAAACATCTTTGATCACTTGTTAAAATTGCACCTGTGTATATGCCTAATAAATCCGTTACTCTTTTTGCAATTTCGAGGCTAGAGTCTATGGCGTAATTAGGTTCACATTCCATTACTACTTTGACAGCAGCATATCCTTGGAAATCTTTCCTGATTCCTTCATAGAACTCTGACACTTTTTTTTGTTGATCAGCGGGAAAGGTTTCAACTATTTCTGCCATCTTGTTGATCATTGCTTCGGATATATTTTCTATAGTGGTGCCACAGAACTTAAAAGGCTGCTCAACAACTGTTTCTGCTATGGGGATGTACAGGGTAATTGGCTTTATCATTTTTGCTGCAATAGACTCTAAGTAAGACCAGAAATCAATGCTTTCTAATTGATCTTCAACTCGATACTTTTTTTTAACCAGATAAATATTGTATCTTCCAAAAACTTTTGACTTAACTTCTCTTTCACAGATGGTGAGCGTTGAATAGATTTAGCTAGCTCTACCAGTTTTTCATGGTCAGGCTCAATTAGTCCAATCTGTTTGTTTTGACAACGAAAAAATCTTTCTATAGTCTTTCCTCTATAATCTTTTTCTTCTTCACTAATTTCACCTCTGATGTCCGCAGGTGTAATAGTTGCTGATACATAAATTTCTGGAAAGAAATTAGCATTATAGTTAGTTGACTCTGGAATTATTTTAAGTAATTTAAGCAATTCATTTGCTTTGGTTTCAAAGTTTTGTTTCGCAGACTGGTGTATTGGTAGCATCGTTTGGTACAGGTGCAGGATAAAGTTTTACGTTGATGCCTTAAAAGGCGACTGTACACCTTTAAGGGCACAATAGTTTATCATCCTTACTTACAAGCATGATAGCCTTACAAAAAAACTGAGCAGTTGATAAAGCCGCCTGCCCCGCTAACCTCAGCATTAGAGCCACCCGATGCTAGGCCCTCAAGAGTCGTCGTTACTAAGGGTAAGAAACAAATTCTTACCCTTAGGTAGGAGGAGGTTGCCAATCACGCATTGCTTGGGAGTTAGCGTCATCCTGATTGAGAGCTTGCTAACCTATCTCGGTCATTCGGTAATATTTGCGCTTAGCTCCCTTTCCAGTGGAAACATCGTCCGCTTCCTCAGATTTGATAAAACCCCGTTCCTCTAGCTTTTGCAGATTAGGGTAAATCAAGCTGAAGCCGATGCGCTTCTTATAAATAGTATCCATAGCATCGGCTACTTGCATCCCATAGAGCTTCTTACCCCCATCCAAGAGGGTCAGGAGCCGCCGTTCCCACATGGAAAGCATCAAACGTCCTTATCCTCGCCCATAGCATCCTATAAAAAAGACTCTTCTTTAATGTATCGTAATAACGTTAATTTAAGTTATGCAACGACGACCTTCTGGTATGAAGACCCGCCCGACAATCTGAATGGTGAGTGAGCAGATTTAATGTAGTGGCTCCCAAGGGTTAAGAATTGATACGCCGGATGATTGAAAATCAGCTACGTTGCGCGTGACTATCTTCATGCCATGAACAAGTGCGGTTGCTGCAATCAGGCTATCCCTAAAAGGACGCGGGTCGGGCACATGAAGCGCCGCGCTACGCTGTGCAACAGCAGTATCAACTGATAGGATGCGCCCTGCAAAGACAGGTAAAACCTGACGCTCAAGCCAAGACCTAAAAATAGCACCTTGTGACGGGTCGCGCCGCTCAATCAGCAATACGCCGATTTCTAGTTCCTGCACACTGATAGCTGATAAATACAGGTCTGCGGAATCCACACTGTCAGCCCACCGTGCCACGTTTGGATTAGCTTTGCCAAGGTGAATTTTTCGCAACTCAGAAACCACATTAGTATCAAGAACAAACATCAGGAAAAGTCCGCAGGTTGTGAGAGTTCACGCGAACGCGGAATCTCAAAATCAATATCAGCGTTATCTGGTATGGCCAACAAGTCGGCAATCTTCTTATGACTCCCGGTAATGCGCTGATAATGCTCAAAGCTCATGAGAACATGAGCTGGACAGCCACGATCTGTGATGAAGACTAGCCCATTGTTTGCAGCGCGTTTTGCCTCGCTAACCTGTTGATTAAACTCGCGGCTC
>JBBRQP010000118.1:0-7453 GCA_038226175.1 Gloeobacterales cyanobacterium | reverse complement strand
GGAATCGGGGAGCTGGCAAGTCGCCCCGACTTACTAGACCGGGCATTATTGGTGAACTTGGAGCCCATACCCACAGCTGACCGCCGCCCTAAAGAGGATTTGGACGCTCTATTTACTGAGTTGCATCCTTATTTGCTCGGAGCCCTATTAGACGCAGCTTGTCTAGCTCTGAAAAATAAGCCCACAGTGAAGTTAACCGATTTACCCCGTATGGCAGATTTTGCCGTGTGGGTCACCGCCGCCGAACCTGGTCTACCCATAGAGCCCGGTGAGTTTATCCGCTGCTATACCGGTAACCGTCAAGAAGCGCACACTACCGCGCTTGATAACCCTGTAGCCACGGCTTTAAGAAACCTAATAGCTGGTCATAGCCCTTGGATTGGAACAGCGACTGACCTACTCAAGGCATTGGAAACCCATACGGATGATTCACAGTGCCGCGCCCGGTCGTGGCCCAAGGATGCCAAGTCTTTGGGTAAAATATTGACCCGTTTGGCTCCAAACTTTCGGGCTATCAATATCGAGGTAAGACAAATTCGCTCCAACGGTATCCGTGGCTGGCACTTAGAAGATATAGGTAATTTGACGGCACTGACGGCACTGATGGCACTCGGAGAGCCAGAAGCCATACCTAGAGCAGGTTACAGCGATGACAGTAACAGTGCCAGTAGATTAAGCACTGATGGCACTGTTCATGGCACTGATGGCACTGTTCATGGCACTGATGGCACTGTTCATGGCACTGATGGCACTGTTTATAACACTGATGGCACTGTTTATAACACTGATGGCACTGTTCATGGCACTGAGGAAATGCAGACCCAGAGCGGGTTACAGGTTTTCAGTGCCGACAGTGCCAGTAAAATCCCCTACTTTTCCAAGTCTTCTGATTCAGAACCTTTTTCAAATTTAATTAACCCCTACGAGGTTTGATCTGATGTGGAAAATCAAAGTTCTTGACCATCTGCAGGCCACAAGCCCCCCGCGTGTGTGGGTTGACCATGCCATCAGACAGTTAGAGTTACCCCCAAGAGAACAAAGAACAGAGCAAGATTACGCCCGGTTGCTGGTGTTTCTTGCCCCGCCCATCGGTACACCCGTGATGACCCATAGAGGTAAGGGCGTTATCTGTGACCCCCCGAAACCCCTACAGGATGGACGCATTGCCTACGCACCTGGAGCCAACGGCAACGTGTGGGTGCAACTTCCTGATAAAGAACCTGATCTGTATTTAATCAACCGACTAACAATTCTGGAGAGTGACCATGATGTTGAAGCCTAAGCCCAAACTTCAGACCATCCCCCCGCCGCCGCCCGTGGTGTACGTGGATGACACCACACCCGATGATTACAACTGGCTCAGAGCCTATCTACTTAAACACGCCCGCTGGGAGGCCATAGCTTCAAAGCGGTCTATGAGAGCCGGGCTTAAGGTCAAAGCCACTGAACAATGGGATATGTCCCAAAGGCTTTACCGGATATCCCAAGCCCTACACACCATTCCCCCTTTACCGGATATGGAGGTAAAAACGTGAACACCCAAACAAAAAAGGTACTTCCTGAACAAACACCAATGCGGTGAATGGCATCGCAGTGACCGCCTAGACACAGAGAATTTAAAAAAAGGCATGTCGTCGTCGCCACAAAGCAACAAAAACTAGTGAGGTCAATCATGGAAAAAACACGGTTAATGGGACTTAGCGAATGTGAAAAACTTTTCAAGGTAAATAAGCGCACCATACAGCGATGGGCTGAAGATGTGCCAGAAATGCGCTCTACAGATGGGGTTTACGATGCTCTGGAAATTGCACTTTACATGATTGGTGAGCTGAATAAACCGGGAACGACCGATAAGAAGTCCAACGAAATGGGACAACTTGCAATCAAGAAAATGAAAGCCCAAGTAAAGTTATTAGAGCGTGAAGCAGCTCTCAAAGACCTTGATTTGAAAGAGCGAAAAGGCACTCTTGTGGTCTATGCCAAAATTAACCGAGAGTACACCGAGCTGGTAACTAGAGCGCGACAAAGGTTACTCCCCCTAGCAAAAAAACTGTGTAACAGATTATCGATCATGACCTCAGTGCCAGAGATTGAGCACCTGCTAGCTAATGAGATTCATGAAGCCTTGGTTGAACTAGGTGGCGGGGTAGACGATGGTGAACCCGATATCTAAGAGTTTGGGGGCTTATCTCAAGCTAAAAGACTACGCCATGGGTAGTGTTGGACTGGAAGTTGAGTATCAAATGAGTATCATATTATTTTAACTTTTCTGAAATTCCACGTAGTAAACAATTTCAGCTTTATGATATTCACCTTGACACGGTGGGAGTCATTGGTTCAATTCCAATATCGCCCAAGTCTTCAAACCCCTTCTGACAGTGGTTTTTTTGGTTCTAAAAAAATACACATTAACAATGGTAGGCTCTGAGTTGGATTTGTATAGCACCCTTTTAGGGTCAATGAATTAGCTTGTCTTGTTGTTTCGTCATTGCCCTTGCAGCGTTCTTTGCGCCTGCTCGCACTGCGGCGGTACTAACATATACTGAGTCTTAGAGGGGGAACCTACGTCTCTAGCTTATCAAAAAGCCGTGCCAGAACCACGCGGCTTATGTCCCATTTTTGCAGTCGCTTTTGTTCATTGCGTTTATTTCGGAGAAAAGCTAGGTTAAAGTAGTATTAGCCATGGCTAATCCCATGACCATACAAACTAAATTTCAAGCCAGTGCGCTCGCCTTGGCAAGTAAAAGAGTTCTGAAGGCAGCGTTAGTTTCTAGTCAACCGCACCGTTATCGGTTGGTTGTAGATGAAGAACAAGTGAGTCAAGAGATTGAACTACCGACAGTAGTGATCGCCTTATTAGTTGATATTCTTGACCGTATGGCTCATGGTCAGACGGTTCAACTTACTTCTCAAAAGGCAGCAGCTTTTCCCAATATTTCCCGACGACCTTTTAGGAAATGTGGTATGGGCAAGGGAGCCTACTTCAAGGGTGGACAAAACCGTAAAAATCAGATTGATGCACAACGCATACAAATTTTAGAGGAGTTAGCAGCTCAAGCCCAAGAGTTGCATATGGGTTACTGAGTTATGATTTCTTATTGCGCTTCTATCTTGAAACCTGACCATTGAAAGAACGCATTGTTGTTTACGATACTTGTGTACTCTATCCTGCTCCCCTTAGAGATTGCCTGATGCGGCTTGCACTCACCGATCTTTACCGTGTCTATTGGACAGAGGAAATACATGCCGAGTGGATACGCAACTTACTGAAAAACCGCCTGATGCAGTATGTGAAGCTATCGAAAGTCAACGTAAGTCTCTTAAAAATCCTTCCCGCACCCGTGAGGAATTATGATAAACCTTAGCGGAGCAGCACTTGCCTAAAACAGTAACTGCGTTACGAGAGCTACCTAAAAATCTTTAAAGCTCTGGTAGTCTAATTACACGATGTAGCACTCTTATTTGTACAATAAGAGCCGCTCTGGTGGCGGGTTTGAGCGATAAGCCCCTGATCAGAATTGAACTGATGACCTTTCCATTACGAGTGGAAAATATTAAATCCTGAAACCCTATCTGGGATTGAGTTTAGGTTCAATAGTACATAACCCGATACTCAGACGATACTCAAAATGCTAAATTTTCTATCTATGCACCTTTATTTATACAAAACGGCACTCTGTGGTCAGGGCAGGTATCAAATTTAATATTAGATGCTAGCCCTAACCTTCTGGAAGGCAGGCCACCCAAGCTACATCTGAGACTGGCTTACTACGCCGACGATGGGCTGAAATTGACTACGCTCATATCGTAGCCACCACAGTTTTAAGCGACAGGCGAGACTTTACCTAAAGCGGGAGTAATACTTAACCCCCAACCGGAAGTATGGCGAGGCCGACCTAGAAGAGTTAGCGTAATTATGCTAACTGTATTACATAGTTTACATAAAGCCATGTTTTTGTCTAATATGTGATAGATGCCCAGTAAAAAACAACCTATTTTCCCTTCAGAAAAGAAGCTCCTTACCGCGTTTGGTGAGCGGCTTAGACTTG
This sequence comes from Gloeobacterales cyanobacterium, assembly GCA_038226175.1. GTDB lineage: Bacteria > Cyanobacteriota > Cyanobacteriia > Gloeobacterales > Anthocerotibacteraceae > JBBRQP01. The sequence continues at coordinate 3,404 of JBBRQP010000118.1, read as the reverse complement.
CACGTTTGCGGCGGGAGATATCTGCTGAGAGCCTTGCCGAACGGGCTTCTATTTCCCGGATGACGCTCCATCGGGCAGAAAAAGGGTCGCCTGCGGTTGCGATGGGGACTTATTTGCGAATTCTGGCTGCTTTGCATTTGCAGGACGATATCAGTCTACTGGCTATGGATGACAAACTCGGTCGTAAACTGCAAGACCTTGAACTTCCCAAAAGAAGGGAGTCATCATGAGCGGTACCAGGTTAGAGGTTTGGATGGATGCAGATGTAGTGGATACCTTAACCAGGGTGGGCACACTTGTCCATGACCGAGGGCACGTCAGGTTTACCTATGACAAAAAGTGGCTTACCCATCCAAGCTGCTTTGATATTGACCCTGATTTGTCTCTGGATGATGCTACCTTCCATCCCAACCCAGAGCTAGGTAATTTTGGGATTTTTTTGGATTCTTCTCCTGACCGTTGGGGGCAGACGTTGATGAAGCGGCGTGAGGCACTGGAGGCTAAAGACCAAAAGCGTTCTCCCAGAATGCTCTATGCTTGGGACTTTCTCCTGGGTGTGCAAGATTTGACTCGTCAGGGAGCATTGCGCTTCAAGTATATAGAAACGGATACTTTCCTAAGTGCTCATGAACTCGCTGCACCACCTATCACAGCACTACGCGAACTGGAAGGAGTTGCCAAGGAGTTGACGAGTAAGCGTATGGATGACCTGGATGCGCTTAGGCGATGGCTGCGTGTACTAGTGGCACCAGGGGCTTCCCTAGGCGGTGCCAGACCTAAGGCCAACGTTAGGGAAACGGATGGCTCACTTTGGATAGCAAAGTTTCCAGCTAAAGATGATGATAGTGATATTGGGGCGTGGGAGGGTATTGTTCACATGCTAGCTATAGATGCGCAACTTGATGTCCCTCCAGCAAAAGTCTTCAAATTAAATGGTGAATATCATACGTTTTGCACCAAGCGCTTTGACCGGAGTACAGGTCGGCGGGTATTTTATGCTTCAGCAATGACGATGCTTAAACGGTCAGATAGTGATGGGGCAAGCTATCTGGATATAGCGCAATTCCTGATGACGAGTGGTGCCAGAAACTATATCGCTGCTGATTTAGAGCAGTTATTTAGGCGTGTCATTTTTAATGTGGCTGTGGGTAACAGAGACGACCATCTCCGTAATCATGGCTTTATCTTAACTAAGGCTGGGTGGCGTTTATCTCCTGCATTTGATGTGAATCCAAATATGGATAAAGCTGACCATGTGCTTAACCTTGATGACGTAGATAATCGTCCAAGTATTAAAAGTGTTCTAGATACTGCCGAGCTATACGAACTGAATACACGAAAAGCAGAACAAATTGTTAAAGAAGTTACTTTGGTTGTCGCCAACTGGAGAGAAGTCGCTAAAAAGGCTCGTATCGCCACCGCTGAAATCGAATTGATGGAAACGGTTTTTATGCAGTATGACCACTAAGCGTAACGTGTGACCTTTCCCCAATCCACTAAGGAGTGGGGTCGGCAAGCCGAGCATTCCCAGAGCCGCCTATCCCGCTAACCTCAATCCAATCAGAGTTCACCGTGACCCAGTTTAGAGGACAATGGCTTTTTGCTACCTGCTATTGAGTAGCATAGTAACTTTTCTCAAACTCAATAGGCGGGAGATAACCAAACAAATGGGAGTAGCTCAGATATTGAGGTTAGCGGGTCAGGCGGCTTTGGGAATGCTCGGCTAACCGACCAGTCTTTATCTCATGTCCGTTTTTGTACCTTTGCCGCTTTTAACCCAACTACAATGAGCCAAGAAGCAGCTAACATTCCACCCGAACTCTCTCTAACCATTTTTTGAAGGAGCACGACTATGTCCTCAATATTTTCTGCAAAGGTATTCAGTTGTGCATTGGTTGCATTTATCGCAGTAGGCTTTGCGACTCAGTCTCGCGGGCAAGGAACCCTACGCGCCGACGACAAAGTTTTCCGCGATCTGATCTCGCAACGGCTGGAAGCGCATAGCAGAGGAGATGCCAAAGGGTACCGGCTTCTCTTGGCGGATGATTTCATTCACGTCGATGACTCGGGGATACGCCGTAGCGCCGATCAGCTTACGATCTACAACAGCCACGATAACAAGACGCGATGGGAAATAGGCGAATTGCATTCGAGACTGCTTGGCAATCTCGCTATCGTCGATTGCGACGAATCTGAGATTAACACTCTAGGATCTCGCGAGTTGCGTTCCCCCTACCATGAAACTGATATCTTTGTGTTCCAGAATAAGAGATGGCTTTTCTTACAGCATGCCGAGACGCGGTCGGTAAGTCTGCCAACGCCGCGAACGGTCGATAGTTCTAATCTTGATGACTACGTTGGACGCTATGACTGGTGGCCGGGCTACAGTGAAATATTCACTCGCAAAGGCACTACGCTCTTTCAGCAAGGCTCAGGCGATACCTTGTCTACACCTCTGCGCCAAGTAACAAATGAATCCTTTTCCATCCTGGGCGATCCAAGCCTAATTATTTTCGTCCGGGACTCCCGAGGAAGGGTGATTAGTGAAGTCGTTCATGATGCCGGAGGGCAGGTATTTGTGGCGCAGAAGGTAAGACCCATAGATTAGGAATTATTAAAGTAATGCTTCTAAGACCACTCATGGAAATTGCGGTACCAAAGGCAACAATTCGACCAAGCCGACGCCGCCTCGCATCGCGGCTTAATTCAGGTGTTCACGGGGTACGACTATTTCTCCGAGTGATACGCACAAAAATAGCAAATAGGCTATAACTTCCTCCCATCTTGCCTTCTGACCACCCAGAGCAGGCTTGCGTCCTAATCGTACATTTCTGTTCCATGACGACTGGGTTACGCTTGCTCACAGTAGAGTAAAGTTACAAACCCCATTTATTTGGTCATTTGGCCTCATTTGAACCTAAATACATCTACCTTGCGCCTAATGCATCAATAAGCCAAACACGAACAACAACTCTTTGTCTACTCAACTTCAACGCTCTGTTCTGAGTACATTTCTTGCTCTCGGCCTTGCTGCTCCGGCTTTTGGGGCAGACACCACAGCCGATCCAAAAGTCCTGCACTATATTAATCGCCTTAGTTTTGGGCCAACCCCTGGTCAAGTGGAACGGGTACAGACTATGGGCATTGAGCGTTATATCCAGGAGCAACTTTCTCCAGAATCTATTCCTCAGCCGCTATCGCTGCTCCAAAAGCTGGCAGGTTTTCAAACGCTGAATCAGACCCCCAGCCAACTTTTTGAGGAATTTGGCTCGACTAAGCAATCGAAACAGATCCTCCTCGATCAGATGGGCGAAAAGCAGAATTTCCAAACTACTTTGACCGATATTGCAAAGCCTCAAATTACGGACGAACAAAAAGCAGCGATTCAAGCCCAAAGCCGCCGT
>JBBRQP010000117.1:0-7496 GCA_038226175.1 Gloeobacterales cyanobacterium | reverse complement strand
GGCGCGGTTGAGCGTTCTAGCTGGGGACTTGCCTTTACGTAACATAGCTAGCAGATCTTGTCTTTCTGGTTCAGACAGCTGGACAACGTATTTTTTCTGCACGGGTACCCCTGTGGCTGTATTCGGTATACCCTCATTTTTTATTCGTCAACCTACTTGTGGCTGCCTACTAGGGGTTGTTAGGGTTACAGTGAACGGTGATAAGTAGCAGGTACCGCCTTTACCTTAGAAGAACTATGGTAGTTGGCTTGGACAGTCTGTTTGAGTTCATTGAACTGCTTCATCATGGCCTTAATCACAGTTTGTTGCTGGGTTTGAAGCGTGTTTACTTTCTGCAACAAGGTCTGGTTCTGGATATGCAGTGAAGCCATTTCAGCCTGTTGGGTTTGATTCAGCTTTTGTTGGGCAACCAGCTCCGTCTTTTGAGTAACTAGAGCTTGCTGTTGTGCAACATTCTGTTGATGCTCTTTCTTTAATTCACTCAACATTAAGGGAGTAAGCAGGTGATAGTAAATGGTGAAAGGTTTACCATCTTTGTCGTACTGCACCAAGTCGGGATAAACCTTGGCTACTTCCTCAGCTATCAAACCGTATTGGACAGGATAAGTACCGTCTGAGGCTGCTTCTTTATACCGGAAAGAAACGGGACGCAAATCCAGTAGTTTTTCGCTGACTGTTCCAAGGCTGTGAATGTCTTTCTTGAAACGCTTGGAAGATGTCACTGTGCCCAATTGACCATTGGCATTGACATATACCGCTGTGCCGCGTGACATATTAGTCCTGCCAATACCTGCAATAAATGTTGAAGTTTGCGGACTTGCGCGGTAAGCGCATGAATTGGTGTCCATACAGCCAATACGAATAACTCCGGAGTCTGTGGCGACCCCTAAGTTCCCGATGTCAATGTTGTTGCTTGTGGTTTCAATGCTGTTTCCTGCTAAATAGCCAAGGGCAGTGTTGTAAGAGCCTGTGGTGTTAGAGTTGAGTGCAAAATAGCCACTAGCAGTGTTACCAGTGCCTGTGGAGTTCGAGTAGAGTGCAAAAACCCCATTAGCAGTGTTGTAGAAGCCTGTGGTGTTGACGGTGAGTGCAAACGATCCACTAGCAGTGTTGTAAAAGCCTGTGGTGTTAAAGTAAAGAGCCTTATATCCACTAGCAGTATTGTTGGAGCCTGTGGTGTTAAAGTAAAGAGCAAAAGCCCCACTGGCAGTGTTGTAGTAGCCTGTGGTGTTGGTGGTGAGTGCCTGATAGCCCGTAGCCGTCCGAAAAGGGATAACGCTATCAGTAATGACATATGGTTGGGCACTTGCCGCCATCGGCATTGCAGCTAGTAACAGTGGAATGGCTAAACACAAAGTACGGCAAAAATGACCTTTAACTGAAGATGGACGAATCAACATTGTATGTTCCTTTAGTGGTGTGGTAAGTCTGGTTTTCAATAAATATCTACTACAGTAAATATCTATCACTGATGAGACCACGGATTTTGGAATATGTCAAAAAGGAAAATAGCCCCCCAACAGTAATGCTAGAGGGCTTGATTTCACATATAACTTCTATGCTCCCAAAGTCACGCTAACTAAATAACCAGACTACAAAACTTTTGCCAAAACTTTGCTAGTCTCCACAATATGCCGCTCTAGCCCCAAAACCTTCGGGTCAAGCCCCAACGCCAAGCCAATTAATTGTGGTAGGTGAATAATCGGTAACCCCAAGGGTTGACCAATCACCTTTTCCACCTCCGGCTGCCGCGAATCCAAATTGAGATGACACAGCGGACAAGGCGTTACGATACAATCTGCCCCCGCCGTCTTTGCCTCCAAAATATGCCGTCCCGCCATCGTAAATGAAGCCTTAGTCGCATAGCTGGAGATCGGCCATCCACAACACTGGGTGCGTCCCATATAGTCAACTGGTGTCGCCCCAAGTGCTTCAAATAAACTCTCTAATGAAGTCGGATTAAACGGGTCATCGTAGCGCGTCACCGTCTGCGCTCGCAGCAGATAGCAGCCATAAAATGCCGCACACTTGAGACCCCTCAAAGGCCGCTTGACCTGTTGTTTGAGTTTTGCCAGACCATAATCGCCCATCAAGATCCAAAGCAGATGTTTGACTTCTGTCGAACCCTGATAGGCATGACCTTCGGTCGTGAGGATACGGTTAACTTTTTCCCGTTGCACCAAGTCATTTTTTAACTTATCGTTGACCCGCCCAATTACCCCTTGACAGGTACTGCACTGGGTCATCATCGTCAAATTCAGGGATTCGGCTAGGGCGATATTACGGGCATTGACCGAGTCTTCGAGCAGGTCATCGGTTTCCTTAAATGTCCCCGAACCGCAACAAGAAGCCTGCTCCAATTCCACTAATTCGATACCCAGAGCTTGGGTGATGGCTGTGGTTGAGGCATGAAGTTCTTGGCAAGCCCCCTTAGCGACACAGCCCGGATAATAGGCGTATTTGAGACTCATTTTTTTGTTTTCTCGACAGCAGTGATAATCGCCTTGACTTGTGCTGTGCCAGCGGATTTTTCAAACCGCCAGGGCGCAGGCAATTTACCTTTGAGTAGCATCCGCATCCCTAGAGGTACCAGACTCAGTAAGCCCTTGAGATCCCGCCCATTTTCGCCGACAACCGCGAGGCCAAACTTACTCTCATCAATCCAACCGCCCTCTTTGACTAATTCCACCATCGTGCGGCGGTGACGCAAGGCCGTCGAATCACTAGCTGAATGCTCACTGAGAATAATTTGTTTGACCTGCGTGATGCGGTCAAAGGGCTGAACACCGACTGGACAGACTTCGTTGCAGTTGAAACAACGGGTACAGTCCCAAGCAAAATTAGGCTGATTATACTGCTCGACCCGTTCAGCTGTGCGGTCATCACGATTATCCGCCATGACCCGATAGGCTTTGGCTAGAGCATGAGGCCCGACAAAATCTTCATTGACCGCCGCTGCATTACATTCGGAATAACAGGCTCCACAGAGGATGCAGTTAGAAGATGCTTCGAGTTTTTTGCGCTGATCCGGAGTTTGCAAAAATTCTGTTGCAGGGATTTGCCGCGAGGCCGTCGAGACGTAGGGATCAACGCGCTTGATGCCATCCCAAAATTTGCCCATATCGACGACCAAATCTTTAATCACAGGCAAATTACCCAAAGGCTGAATCGTAATCAAGCCATGACCATACTCTAATTCTTCCCCAATCAGATTTTGACAGGCCAAGATCGACCGTCCATTGACTCGCAGCGCACAGGAGCCACAAATCGCATTACGACAGTTACGCCGAAAAACCAATGTGCCATCCTGTTCCCACTGAATTTTGTGGAGCGCGTCAAGAATCGTATTGGTCGGGTCACACTCAATCTCGTAGGACTGATAACTCGCGGCACTGACGCGAGCCGCTTGACGACGGATGCGGATCGGAATTTTCATGCTTCGATTATAGGGTGACTTCATAAAATTTAACTAATGGTTTCTCTAGTATTTTGAGGTGGCTAGGGCGAAGGGTATAGTGAGATACAGAGTGCGGGATAGATATGGCAGGCCACAGCAAGTGGGCGCAGATCAAGCGTCAAAAAGGCAAAAATGATGTCGCCAAGGGCGCGGCTTTTGCGCGACTATCCCGAGAGATCATCATTGCGACCCAACTAGGCGGCGCCGACCCCCAGGGCAATTTCCGTTTGCGCACTGCCATTGAGGCAGCCAAAGCCGAAGGCTTACCCAATGAAAATATTCAACGGGCACTCCTCAAAGGTGCTGGTAATCTGGCAGGTGAGCGCCTCGAAGAAATTCGCTATGAAGCCTATGGGCCAGCGGGTGTGGCCTTGATCATCGAAGCTCAAACTGACAACCGTAACCGAACCGCTGCGGAGGTACGGGCTGTACTCAGTAAGGGCGGCGGCAACCTCGGCGAAGTCGGCTCAGTGGGTTGGATGTTTCAGCAGCTAGGCGTGGTCGAGGTAGCAGGTATCAGCGAAGAAGAGAAGTTACTCGAAACCGCCCTCGAAGCTAATGCCCTCAGCTACAAACAATTTGATGAAACCACCGAAGTATATACCCAACTCTATGACTTGGAAGCTGTGAGTACTTATTTCAAAAAACAAGGCTACACCATTACCCAGGCACGACGACAGTGGCTCGCAGAAAATACAATTTCGCTCGATGCTTTGGCAACGGCTCAGCAGGTATTGCAGTTAATTGAGCGGCTAGAAAATCTTGATGATGTGCAAAGCGTCGCTTCTAATTACGAAATCCCGGACTTACTTTGGGAGCAATTGGTCTGATGACTGTAGAACAAAAGTTGCAACCTTTACTCAAGCAGCTCCTCGCTCAAAAAGACCTGAGTCAAGCCCAGTCTCAAGATTTGATGCAAGCCTGGTTAGCAGGAACCATACCCGAGGCGATGACCGGAGCCTTGCTAGTGGCTTTAGCGGTCAAAGGGGTCGCTGTTGAGGAATTGACAGGTTTTGCTCAAGTGGTCAGGGCCGCGAGTCTAGAACCGCTGGCGATTTATCCGTTGATTGATACCTGTGGCACAGGTGGTAGCGGCACCAATTCTTTTAATATTTCCACTGCTGTTGCCTTTGTCAGTGCCGCCTGTGGGGTCAAGGTCGCTAAACATGGTAACCGCTCGGCCTCCGGTACCGTGGGTTCAGCCGATGTTTTAGAATATCTAGGCATCAATCTGCAAGCACCTATTGCCCAAGTTCGCCAAGCCGTAACGGACGTCGGCGTGACTTTTTTGTTTGCCCCCGGCTGGCATCCTGCCCTAAAGCATGTGGCTCCTGTCCGGCGTTTGTTGGGTATTCGCACCGTGTTTAATCTGATTGGCCCGTTAGTTAATCCCCTAGCACCCAGTGCGCAGGTGCTCGGTGTGGCTGATCGTAGACTGGTGGAGCCGATGGCGCGGGTCTTACAAAACCTAGGCTGTGAACGCGGACTCGTCCTTCATGGTCAAGAAGGCTTAGATGAAGCGGGTTTGGGCGCACCGACCACAGTGGTGGGCTTTACAGGAGAGATCTTTTGGCAAGAAGAGCTTGATCCGGTAATGCTAGGTCTCACAGCTGCTACGACGGCTCAAATTCAAGGCGGTTCTGTCGCCGAAAATGCAAGTATTCTGCAAAATGTCCTCCAAGGTAAAGGTAGCCGTGCCCAACAAGACATCGTCGCACTCAATGCCAGTGCTGCTCTACAAGTTGCCGGAGTTGCTACAGATTGGGTAACTGGTCTACAACTGGCTCAAGACTGTTTGGCCTCTGGAGCGGGCTGGCAAAAAGTTGAGCAATTGGTGCGGTTTTTGAGCGTTGATGACGGCTAAAAATTAAGCCTGTAAAAGCTGATGTCTTGAGTTAATCAATCTTAGCCTGTAGCAAGGGGTACGGAAATTTTTGCTCAAATAGGTCATAGTAGAGTCAGACAATGTTGTATCAAAAACGCAACTGTCCTGTAGTCAGGGTATATCGCGCATGACATTACGCCTAACCCAAGAAGCCCCGCTACCTAAAGCTGTTTCCCCTCCAGTACTAAAACGTCTTGGGAGTCTGCGCCAACTCCTAGACGTTAGCCGCTCAGTAGTCAAACAGCCTGTATATTTAGGGCTGTTAGCCATGTTTTTCGCTTCGTTACTAGATGGACTTGGTTTGGGCTTGATGGTGCCTTTTTTCAAGGTTCTACTAGATGAAAATGCGCACTTTCGGTTTCCTCAAGCGAATTTAAATTTGTGGCTTAATCATCAAGAAAAAAGTAACTTGCTCCTGACTTTTGCCTTAGTCTTAATTGTAACCATGCTCTTTAAGGGTGTAGCCCACTACGCAGCCCAAGTTTGGACTACCCGTTATAAAGAAGCGGTAATTGTTTCTTTACGTCAACAACTTTATAATGTCTACCTTCATGCCCCAGTTAATTTTTTTGACACCAATCCCTTAGCGCGCATGACCAGTTTGCTACAAGGCGAAATTGAAAAAGTCCGACTCTTGATGACGCATCTAGCAACCGCTCTCACTGCCCTCATGACACTGATGGCTTATCTGGGAATTGTGCTGCTAGTCTCATGGCAATTGACCTTGCTAGTGGGCATTTTGCTGCTATTGGTCGCTGTTGGGCTGCGGGCTTTACTACGCAAAATCAAACAATCAGGACGTGCCTCAGCTCAGGTAGAGATGGCCTTAGGTCAGCATATTCTCGATACGCTCAGCGGTATCCGCTTGGTCAAAGCCTATGGAGCAGAACAACTAGAATTAGCCCATGTCGAAAAATTGCTGGCTGAAGGTGCTGAGGCCAATCAACGAACTATTACCCGTAAAGCTCTCATGGAACCGCTCACAGAAATTGCTACCTTGAGCTTGACGATGGTGATTTTAGTTGGGGCGTACACTGTACTGGTCACTAAGGGACTATTGAGCGTTGCCGGGTCCTTAGTATTTATGTTGGTGCTAATTAAAATCGTGCCTGTTTCCAAAAAGATCAATATTTCTCGTGCTCATATCGAGGAATGTTTACCTGCTTTAAATAAAGTTCTCGAAGCTCTGCGCTTACCTCTTAAATATCCTGTACCAGCTGGCATTCTGCCCTTTCCTGGTCTCAAAGAACACCTGACTTTTGAGGATATGGGCTTTAGCTATCCCAAAAAATCAAATGTCCTTCAGCATATCAATCTCACTATTGAACGCGGAACAACGGTTGCTATCATTGGCGCGTCGGGTGCTGGTAAGTCAACTTTAGCCGCACTCATTCCACGCTTTTATGATGTAACAACGGGACGTATTTGCATTGACGGTCAAGACATCCGCAATTTTGAGGTGACTTCGCTGCGACGAGCCATGGCCTTTGTCAGTCAAGATACCTATCTTTTTCATGTATCGATCCGCGAAAATATTACCTATGGTCTTAATGATGTTAGTCATGCGGCGATTGAAGAAGCCGCCCGGCTGGCCTATGCCCACGAATTTATCGAAAACTTGGCTGAAGGCTATGACACAATCGTCGGTGATCGCGGGGTGCAACTCTCCGGTGGTCAGCGCCAGCGTATTTCTCTCGCCCGAGCTATCCTTCGTGACCCGAGTTTGCTCATTTTGGATGAGGCGACCAGTGCTTTGGATGCGGAGTCCGAACAGTTGATCCAAGCAGCTCTCGAACGCCTGCGTCACAATCGTACAATTTTGGTTATTGCCCACCGTCTGGCAACTGTGCGTAATGCTGACCGTATCTTAGTGATGGCGCAAGGTCAGATTGTCGAAGACGGCACACCACAAAATCTTCTGACGCAGCGTGGACTGTATTGGGCTTACCACAATCTACAAACGCTCCCAGTCTGAGTGCAAAATTATAGTTCTGATGCCCTTTCTAAGTTTTTTGCGCGAACCACTGCTCTAGCGAGGACAGATGGGCAAAATCTAATAAGTCCTCCCCCAAAGTTTCTAACTCGACTAAGGATAACTGTTCCACTTGCTGTTGGATGGGCGTGGGCAAAGTACCAACCCGTCGGGTTAATTGT
>JBBRQP010000116.1:0-7597 GCA_038226175.1 Gloeobacterales cyanobacterium | reverse complement strand
TAACCAAATAATTTGCAGGTGGGTGCGTTCCACCCCGTCCGTTGCTTGGCGGTAGCGCTTTTCTAATTCTTCCACACTCAGGTGGTTCACAAGACTAAGGTTCTTTACCATACCTTATTCTATAAGCGGAAAGTGTATTAGCTACCAATAGCCGCGCCGTTCATCTATATTCTTCGGTTGGGTTTAAGGCGTTTGCACGCGAACTAGGTGGCGTAAAAATCGGTGTTGGCTTTGTTGATGAGTTGCAAATGGGCTATTACCTAAACGGCACCTAACAAGCCTGTTTTTTCGGTGAACTTAGCTACTGTGAACAACCCGCAACAGTGATTTTTGAAGTGACCTCACCCAATATTCTAAGCGGGACTTGTATGAGCAAATGGGCGTGGCGGAATACTGGCTATTTGACCCTAGAGGTGAATGGATACCAGAACAATTGCGGGGGTATCGGTTAGTTGGGGAGGAATATGTCTTGAACCCAGAACCGCTTAGTCATCAACTGGGATTACGGATGGAAGTGATAGGAACAATGCTGAACTTTTATCGGTTGAGCGATGGCGAAAAGCTCCACACCTTGCCAGAGATGGCCCAGCAAGCAGCATTTGAGCGGCAACGGGCAGCAACGAGCCGAACGGTTAACGCAACGTCTGCGGGAATTAGGTCTGGAACCCGAAGAACCCTGATGTTTCAAGCCTAGTTTAATCACTGGTTGAGGCGTTTCGTGTCTAAGTTGAGGAAGTTGCTGAAAGAAATCAGTGGGAAAACTAACTCTACTGATAGCATTCCTTAGCTTCAGATATGTATACTCGTATTATGTCCATCTTGAATTGAGTTATGGCGGGTTTAACAAGTTCAGAAATAATAAAAATTGTCAATCGATATATCGGCGTGTCTGGTGGATATCTTGGTGATTTCAGTTATAAAACACATGCTGAGTTTTACCCAGAGTATTGTGAGCTTGATATAGATCCCAATCAATATGAAGGCACTACACGCGAAAGATTTATTACTATCCTGAGCAATTCGCTGCCTCATGTGCAAGCAAAAATAGTGCGTGGTGTGTCGAAAAGATTTTCGTTAAATATGCAATGTAATCCTGATACAAGAACTAAAGAACTTTACGAAGATTTATTAAATATTGTTAGAAGGTTAGAAGGTACATCACCAGTTTTGAGTCCTAACCCCAAAATTAATAGTGCGATCGTAGAACGTGCAATTGAAGATGTAGAAACTCTTATTCAGACTAGTGGCGCAGCTAGCGGAGTTGATCGCATTCATACAGCTTTGCATGGTTATTTACATGCTGTTTGTAATATTGAAAAGATCGTTTACAGTCGAGATGACAGTATGACCAAATTATTTAAGTTACTTCGCCAATACCATCCTAAACTTCGCAACTTGGGCTCACATTCGCAAGATATTGAGCGTATTCTTCAATCATTTGCTAGTGTAATGGATGTACTAAATCCAATAAGAAATAATGCAAGTATGGCGCATCCAAATGAGGATTTGCTAAACAAAGAGGAGGCAATGCTTGTAATAAATGCAACACGTACATTGCTGCATTATCTTGATGCAAAGCTTGCGGTATAGCAGCAACAGCTCAGCAATCCTAATGCACACCGACCGCTGAGTGATTATCAGTTTGAGTTCGAGGCTATCTGCGGCAGTTAAATTTAATGTTCATGCTACTGAGTCCTCGGCAGGGAAAGTGTGCGAGATCTTATCTTTTAATGTCACTCCTAATTATTATTTTCAGCCAAATAATTTTGGTGACAGGAGCCAGAGTAGTTCAGCTTCACCTTTTTTCCATTGCAGGTGAGCGATCCCCGATTTTTTGAGAAGTATTTTTTCTTGTATTTTGCCAAACAACATCATCTCGATCCAATGTCCCAAATCTGGCTGATGACCGACTAGCGCTACAGATTTTATAGATTCTTCTATCGTCAAGTATTTGAGGCGACCAAAATCTCCCCCCGGTTCGAGAGGAGTAAAAATCTTGAGCTGCTGACTTACACCCGCATCCTGAAGAATTTGTGCCGTCTCTAAAGCCCGAATCAACGGACTAGTCAACATCACATCCCAGCTCAAGTTATTCTTTTTGAGAAACTTGGCTGCTGCGCGTGTGCGTTCGATGCCCTCACTGGTTAGAGGACGAGTTTGGTCTGGCAGGTGATCCGCCACCGCCAGACCATGACGTACAAAAAACAGGTTCATCTTACTCCAGAGCTTCCAAATAATCTTTGAGGCGCATCCGCCGTTTGGGTTGACGCAGTTTTTGGAAGGCTTTGGTCTCGATTTGCCGTACCCGCTCGCGAGAGAGATCGAGCATAGTCCCGATTTCTGATAGTGAATAAGTCCGTCCGTCCGCCAGACCGTAGCGCATCCGCAAGACATCACGTTCTCGACTACTGAGGGTCTCAAGGAGTACGGCAATATCTCGTTCTAGGGCTTCACGGGTAACAGCTTGCTCGGGGGTTTGGGCTTCAGATTCAAGCAAATCCCCGAGTTCAGTATCTTTATCCTTGCCGACTTTGGTGTCGAGCGAAACAGCACGGGGGACACGGCTCAGCAGATCCCGGACTTCCGTGATGTCCATTTCCACCGATTCGGAGACTTCAGCTAAAGTTGCGGTGCGTCCCAGGGTCTGAGAGAGCTTACGTTGGGCTTTTTTGATACGGTTGAGCTTCTCGGTCACATGCACCGGTAGGCGGATTGTGCGTGATTGGGTGGCAATAGCCCGCGTGATCCCCTGACGAATCCACCAGTAGGCATAGGTGCTAAAGCGATAGCCTTTGGTCGGGTCAAATTTCTCGACGGCACGCTCAAGACCTAAGGTGCCTTCTTGTACCAAGTCCAACAGCTCTAGGCCACGATTCTGGTATTTTTTAGCCACAGAAACTACCAATCGCAAGTTGGCCTCGGTCATTTTTTTCTTGGCACGTTCACCTACGTGCAGTTCGCGGGCAAAGATAGGCCAAGGCTTGCCGACGAGTTCGGCCCACTCATCGTTACTTAAAGGCTGACCACGTTTAGCTTGCTCGGCAGCTTTTTGGGCGAGCGTTGCCATGAGGGTTTGCACCTGACGCGCTAGTTCGACTTCTTCATCACGGAGTAAAAGCGGTACTTTACCAATTTCTTGGAGGTAAATGCGCACCAAGTCTGTGGAAGCGCCTTCGCGGCCTGCTTTGCGGGAGGTGTCCAGTTCTACCGATAGCCCTTCGTCTAGGCTAGTATCTTCGTCTGTGGTCTCTTCTAAACTCAATTTGCTAACATCCATCGGTCACACCCCTTTGTGGTCAAAGATCGGATTTTTTGAGAGAACTCTTCTCAGTTGCGTTGACGTATGCTAACGTAATGGAGGTTTTGACATCGTATGCACCTACTAAACCAAGACGCTGGTGTATTACAAATTGTTTCCAAAACTCCAACTTTAGGAACATTCTATTGTTTCACTCCAGTTGTAGTGAGACAGGATTGTTAACTTAAGTATACTCTTCCATACCGGGACAGGGTTATTAACTCTTCCTTAAGATAGAGCTGTGCTCAAACCAAATCAAGCTTCATCTTCCATGCCAATTGATTTACGCTAAAGCGGAGTAGAGAATGTCCCAGGTTGGTGAATTTAGTCAACGCTTACGGCAGGCTTTAGGCAATATTGTCGTCGGTCAACCGCAGGTAATTGAGGGCTTGGTGTTGGCACTTTTGGCTGAAGGCCATGTGTTACTCGAAGGATTTCCGGGTACAGCTAAGACTCTACTGGTCAAAACCTTAGCTCAACTTGTAGGCGTGCCTTTTGCAAGGGTACAGCTGACCCCTGATGTCTTGCCGAGTGATATTGTCGGCATCAGCATTTATGATCCAGAAACCCGCCGTTTTAACTTACGCCAAGGGCCGGTGTTTACAAGTTTGTTGCTCGCCGATGAGATCAACCGCACCCCGCCTAAGACCCAATCCGCTCTGCTCGAAGCGATGGAAGAACGTCAAGTTACTCTAGATGGTGTGAGTAATCCTTTACCGGCGTTATTTACCGTAATCGCTACCCAAAATCCTCTGGAATTTGAGGGCACCTATCCTTTGCCCGAGGCTCAGTTAGACCGCTTTTTATTTAAATTACAAGTAGGCTATCCAGAACCTACTGCCGAAAAACAAATGCTACTTAATTTCCAAAAAGGCTTTGATAGTCGCACTCTAAGTGTGCAATCTGTGACTTCCGCTGCCGAAGTCCTGCAAGCACGTCAGGCATTGCAGGCGTTGACCGTTGAAGATTCGGTGCTTGATTACCTGCTGGCCTTGGTGCAAGCTTCACGAAAGCTGACAGATCTAACGTTGGGTGCGTCGCCTAGGGCGGCTATTGCTTGGCTGGCTGCCGCGCGCGCCCATGCGGGACTTTATGGACAAACCTTTGTCACGCCTGATAATGTCAAAGCGGTTACCCGTCCATTATTGTGCCATCGTCTGTTACTCAAGCCTGAAGCTGAACTCGAAGGCGTAAGCGTGGAGCAAGTAATTCAGACTCTACTAAACCAAGTTTCTGTACCACGCTAATCAAAATAAAGGGCGATTTACTCACCCTTTACAGCTTTTTCTAGTAAGGTCTGCGGCCACTACCCCGTTGTTGCCGACGTTCTTGACGCCGCTGTTCGAGTTGTTGGCGTTCAGCGGGAGAGAGGCTATTCATGGCTTGATTACGCACGCCTTCCATTTGGGAGCGGATCGCTTGTTCCTGTTGGGTATTACCGGAGGCTTTAGCTGCATCCAGTTGGCTGCGCAGCTGTTTTTCTTGATTGCGGTCATTTTCGAGGATGGATTTTTGTTGTGGGGTGATCTGACTGCCGGGATTTTGTCCATAACCGGGCTGAACATAGCCCGGTTGTCCATAACTGGGTTGGGTATAACCGGGTTGAGGAACGTAGGTGGACTGAGCTTGAACTGCTAGCGGCAGGACTGCTAGGCTTGCTGCAAAGAAAAAACGCAGGGTGGGATGCATAATCGCTGACTGGGACAACTCTTTCACCTTAGGCCACCCATTTGAAGATAGCGTGAAGCCATTGTGTCTTTTTAGTTAAAATTTGTCTTTTTGATTAAAATGTGACCTCCAAGCCAAATTGGAACGTTGTCCCAGGCACTGGAATATCAAGGAAATTGACCGCATTACCACTTTCATAACGATCATTAAAAATATTAAAGACCGCCCCTTTGAATGTCAAAGCCGCACTGAGCGGGACATTAGTTGTGAAGTCCCAAGACATATAAGGACGCCAGTAATAATTACCGCCCAAAGGACGTGGACGAATCCCCACAGCCGTACCCGATAGCGCGGCATTAAATCCACTAGAGGTATACCGCAAACTCCCGCCTGTTGTACTAAAGGGAACATCCGCCACCTGATAGCCATAAAAATAGCCATTATTAAGAGGCTGTAAACCAGGATCAAGTGCCGCATCACCGACTGGGCGCGCGTCCGTAAAAGATTAGCTTAAGGTCAATTGCCAGTTAGAACTCAATTGCCAATCCAGAGAAATATTCCAGCCAGTGCTCAAAAAGGCTTGTGCATTAACCGTCGTAAATACATTAGGGTCTTCGACTGTAAAAGAGCCTCCGGTTAGCGTATTTTGCAACGAATTTACAATATCAGTCCGAAAGTAAAGAATCCGTAGTAAAGCCGTAGGACTAAACTGTACGTCCAAGCCGATTTGATAGCCTGTTCCTGTCTCTGGAACTAGATTCGGATTAGAACCTAAGGCGTTACGTCCACTGCCCAAGACGGTATTCGCAAATCTAGGAGATAAGCCCGGAGCCTTAAAGGACTGAGACCAATTAGCCTTCAAGCCAAAGGGTTCATGTCCTGATTCTCCACCGAAGTTATAACGGAATCCCGCCCCTGAGGTAGTGTAAGTACCAAAAAATACATCGTCCGTCAGCCGTGAACCAAAGTTAACAATCAAGGCATCATTAAAAAAACGCAGGTCTTCGGTCAGATAAACCGACCATTCAGATTCGTCTTTATCAAAGGGCGTGACTGGATTACCCAGTAGTTGGCTGGTCACAATAACGCCATTAGTTGGTGCGCCTATGTACGGCACCGAAATAAAGCGGCGACTTACAAACTGAAAGCCTGTATTGAGAGTATTGCCACGATAAAGTTCGGAGGTGTAACGGACTTGGCTTCGGCAACCCGTTGCGATTGGAAAAGTTGCCCATCATTAGAGGCATTATTAATAAATGCATCATAGCCATCTAATTGCACTTCGAGGGTATTGAGATCACTTAAATTCCAGTCCCAAATAGCATTAACTGCGATTTGATCCGATTTGAAATCCTCGCGCTCATAGGAGCCACCGTTGTAGCCAGCAGCGGTATAACAGCGCGGGTAGGCTTCGGCATTGCCGTAGAAGTTAGGTGGAATTAAATAGCCGCAGTTACCATTCGTAAATCCTCGATAGTCGCCATTACGTACAGCTTGTTTCTGGGCGTAGATGCTAATCGTATGCTCTTTGGCAGGTTTAAAAATCAACTTGCCATAAAACAAGTCGCTGAATGTATATAAGTTGTGGGCTTGTTGGTTAAAGCTAACAGAACCATTAATAAACTCACCATTAAACAGAACACCAGCGCCTGAAACCGGGGCTTGGTTGACAGTATAAGCGTAATCATTGATCGCCGAACGCCGTTCATAGCCGATTTCATACCCCACATAGCCTTTTTCAGAGCGGTCAATACCATTACTACCTGAATAATCTAACTGATATTGACTAAAGCCATAACTACCAAAATTGACTGCAGCCCGGAGCTTAGGTGGGCCTTCCGGTGTGCGGGTGATGATATTAATAACCCCCGCCACGGCATCAGCCCCATACCGCAATGTTGCGCCACCAGTCAGAACTTCGATGCGCTCAATATTCATAGTCGAGGTTTGTGAGAGAAAATTACCACTACTATTACGACGGGTATCAGCCGTAATACGCCCATCTTGCAATACAATAAAACGCTCATCATCTAACCCGTTAATATAAAAATTACCAAAATTGGGAATACCCGAATAGTTAGATCCTAAAGTTAACCCCGGCACCAATTTGAGCGCATCAGGTAAAGTGACCGCTCCGGCTGCCTCAATATCTTTACGGCTAACCACATAGGTGGTTTGGGTATTTTCGCGCTCCGTAGTGCGACGACGCTGGGCCGTCACATTAAATTCACCTAGTAGATCGACAGGCTCATCAGCGGCAGTATCAGCCACTGGCAGAACTTTTTGGGCAATTATTACGGGCTTAGCAACAGCTTCAGTAGCTAAGGGATAGGCTCCTGTGACCCCGACTAGGGCCTCAGCAGGGCTAGCTGCTGGGAGATTGTGGGCTTGGACGATAGGTTCGGCTTGGGTTGAGACCGTGGCTAGTGTGGCAAAAATCATGAGACAAAAAAGGGTCACGCCTGAACTAAATTGACTAGCTATTTGTGATCTAATACACTTTCCGCTTATAGAATAAGGTATGGTAAAGAACCTCAGTCTTGTGAACCACCTGAGTGTGGAAGAATTAGAAAAGCGCTACCGCCAAGCAACGGACGGGGTGGAACGCACCCACCTGCAAATTATTTGGTT
>JBBRQP010000115.1:0-7843 GCA_038226175.1 Gloeobacterales cyanobacterium | reverse complement strand
TCCGAGCAAATAAGGATGCAACTCAGTAAATAGAGCGTCCAAATCCTCTTTAGGGCGGCGGTCAGCTGTGGGTATGGGCTCCAAGTTCACCAATAATGCCCGGTCTAGTAAGTCGGGGCGACTTGCCAGCTCCCCGATTCCGTTGAGAATGACGGGACGAGTTGCGTCAAGTATGGTCTCCTCATCATCCGCATAAAGCGTGCGCGTGGCAAAACCACCGCCAGTACTCAGGCGACATAAGGCATCAGAGAGCCACCCCCCTACACCGCTCAAATTATCAAAGGCCAGTACCCATGAGTTTGTCGCCCCAATTAACAAGTCACGGACTTCTCTGGGTTCAGAGCGTAGCCCGCTATTACTTGGGTCAATCAATGAACGCAAGAACTTAGATAAAGTTGATTTACCCGTACCGTGTTCACCCCCCAAAATCAAGATAGGGTATGGCCCATGAGGGTTGAGAAGCATGACTAGCCATGCCAAAACCAAAGGCCATGACTCTTCAGGGATAGAGAAAACTTCTAGGAATCTTGTCAGATTGCCCCCACGTTGGGGGATGGGTAAGGGCTGTTGATTCTTAGGGCGGCGGAATCTGACGGACGGTGCTGTGACTACCTGCCAACCCATAGCGGTGATTTCTACGCATTGCCAGCCCACATTACCCAAGTCTAGGTAATAGGTTTTACCATCGGGACTAGACGCAACTCGGACATAAACCGGGCGTTCTTGACCGTCATAGGTGGCTTTACCTTCGAGTACCCCAAGAGCATCTTGGACGGCTTGGGCTCCAGGTGTCTTGTGAAACTGTTGGTAATATTGCCACTTCAACCAATCGGTAAAACCCTTCGAGCGTAGTCGATGGGTCTCGCGGTGAGGCTTACAGATGTCTGCGTAGGTGGTGCCGTCGGGGTCATGAAATAGGTCTACTGAACCACCTAAGACCAGCTCCACCAACAAATCAGCTTGCGACTTGCGGGGTTGTTTCTCTTCTGCTGCATCAGGCTTTGCATCTGGAGCTTGTGCTTTATCCACAGTGCGCGGCGCAAGTTTAGACCCGTTAGCACTTGCCTGAGAGTTTTTACCCCAGTCATAAAACTCTGATGTCCCAGAAATCGCTTTAATCACCGTCGTTGCTCCATAAGTATTTGCGCCATGCTGTTCATCCCATTTATTTCGGTAGAGACCACTACCCCGAAATAAGCGGTCTAGGTGGTCGGGGTTATCCCCAGTCCAGAACGCCAACCCCACACACAGGGTGAGATCAGCTTCACTCTGGGAGGGGTAACCGCTGAAGTCGCCGTCATAAAGAGCTTTGAGTTTTGAGCCGTTCTTGGCATTGAAAGCCCTTTCCAATAACTCGTTATCGTTCACAGAAAAGCCCGTCAGTGTTGGGGTGTGACGGGGTTTCAGGGATACCACCACTGGGAAGTGTTGAGCGTGAAACTCATTTAAGGCTTCTTGTCTGTCTAGGACAGCACAGGGTGCATCTGGCAACTTATGACCGGTTACTGTGAGAAAGCGTCCTGTCTCGTAACATTCAACGTTGCCTTTTTTGCGTCCATCGGGTGGTAATTTGCCTTTGAGAAATATCCTGATACCCGTGCCACTTGGGCTCACTTCTGCGTAAGAGCCCAAGCCGTCAACGATGGCGTGAGCCCAAGTGGCTATCACGCCATTCTCAACACAATGATCAAGGTCAATACCGACTATTTGATCGCCTTCAGTCACCACGAAACCGATACCGTCATATTCCTCTTGTTGATAGGCTATGACGGCTTCATCAAAGGAAGTCCAGGTGTTGGGGTTAGTGGAACTCGCTTTAGAACCGTTGCACTGGTATGGGACTTTTGTGTACTTGCCTTTGTCAGCAAGCCAGACACCACGCCATATAACCCACTGGGGTAAGTGCTTTAGGGTGTCTGGGACATTATCGACAAGCGGTAACAGCAAAGGTGTCCCCTCATGTGAAGGGGTAACTAGTTCGTTATTCATGGCTTCTCCAATAGTTGGGGTAGTTGATCAAAAATTTGGGTAACAAACCAAGGTGGTATATTTACCCAGCTGTAGGACACTGAGATTTCCCAAAAAACAAGGTTATAGAGCCAACCGGGTGTTACAGGTTGGTCACGCCAAAGCCAACCCCCAGCATCGAAAATCAGAACTTTTTTAAATCTGTCAGCGAGCATCTGCGCTAAATGGCGCGGCTGTGGAAGTTCAGCCGGGTTATAATTACATTGATTCATTAAATGACCTCACTGAATAAGATTGAAGACGGCTCTCACCAGGCCGTTTTTCAGTTTTTTGGGATGTTCAAGAGACTTTTTGGGGGCGTCCGGCGCGGCGCGGTTGGTTAGAGAGTAAGCCCGCTTGGTAATTTTCGATGGCTTTTTTGTAAGCGGCTGGATCGTTACGGTGAACTGCCCACGCTGTGAGCAAGGGAACGGAATATCTGACTGATCTTGAATTGGGCTTATTAAACTCCAAGCCCTCTGTCCAATACCGATATCGCCAGTCTTTGAGGGTATGCACAGAGCAACCCAAAAGCATGGCGGCGGCTTCTTTTCCAACAAATAAAGGAGTCATAAATCACCAAAAGGGTTAATACCTCTACAATCCTCTAGGTGGCTTGCCAAAAACCGGGAACCTTGGCGTCCGTTTTGTCTTTATTTTGGTTTCTCAGGAAATCCAAGGGTTTCGGGATACTTGACAAATTTCTCGGCTTGGAGATACAAAGAAACGTCCCAGCCTTTAGAGGTTAGTAGCCATTTGGGATTTCTGCTCTCACCTATATTTGCTATGAGTCCTCGCTCCTCAAGTCTTTTGCAGGTGCGTCTAGGATTACCACGCGACTTAAGCGCCATTTCGGGGAAAAAATTATTAACTTTCTCTTGAGTAAATCCATCGCCCCATTTTTCTTCATAGGTTACTCTGGATGAACCAAATTCAATTAAAAGTTTTTTCTGATTTTGGCTTAACTTAAATTTACCGCCATATTTTTTGAGTATCATTTCTCTTTCTATACTGCTATCGCTTGGCAGACCAAACGATAACCCTTTTTTTTTACCATCCTTTTCATAGTAAAAATTATGCAATCTTGCAGCTAAAGCTTTTTCATAGTATGTGACAGCTAACTCTCTGCTACAGTCGCAAACTAACTCTGCTAACTGTTTGTTCGTATCTTCTTTTTTATTGTCTATTTTTTTTAAAAATAGTGTTGCAAAAAGCTCCCAGAAATCTTTTTGACTTTGTTGAGACCTACGCTCAAAGTCTTGCTTAACAAACTTAAGTTTTGTGGGATGTACCCAATCAAAAGCATGAGTTAGGGGCATTAAAAGAGCTACGAAATTAAAAAAATAATCATCTTTACGAAGCTGATGCTTAGCATGCTCTAACTGGTCTTTGGAGTATTTCTTCTCCATAGACATAACTTCCAGTTGCTCTTGGGTGAATTTTTGTTCATATATATCTTCCGATTCTCCAAAAAACCTTCCCGCCGCATTAGGATAACTTTCCATGCTTTACAACTCCGGCAGTTGTGGACGACTATTAACATTGCCTGCGTAATTTTGATAAAGAGTTTGTACATCATGCCCGGTCAGTTGAGCCACGGTCACAGGACTCATACCTTGGTCAAGAGCATGACTGATCAGGGTATGGCGTGTAGTGTAAGGCTTCCGGTAGTCAATCTCTAGGCGGGTAAGAATCGTCTTCCAAGCCCGTTCTCTGAAATTTGCATCATCAATAGCTAGCCCTCTTTTGGTAGTGAATACCAAAGCGTCAGGGTCTACATCTATGGGACGGCGGGTCTGTAACATCTGGGTCAGACTAGCCGAGAGAGAGACGTGACGGGCGCGGTTAGTCTTGGTGGCCTTGCGTAACCGTCCTACTACCCCCTTACCACTACGGGTCAGACTCTCACCAATCCAAACCGATGAGCAATCTTCCGTTAAATGCCCCCAACGTAACCCGATGGCTTCAGATGTCCGACAACCAGTCCCAAACAGAAAAGCAACATAATCGGCGTAGTGACAATAGTACTGGTCATTTTTGAAGGCTTGGATGATAGTGGCAATTTCCTCACGAGTGAAAGGCTTGGGCGGTTGCTTGGGGGGTACTTTCACTCGCTTGGGAGCGTCAAGCCATGGGTTGGCATCTAGGCGTTTTTGTTTCACAGCCCATGTCCATGCAGCACTTATAAGCGTTAACCGTTCCTTCTGAACCACCGGGCTTAATCCTTGTTGGGCTAACCACAGGATGAACTTATCCACACGGTTGATATCAATGGCAGTGACCACGGTAGTACCGAAATACTTACAGATATAGTTAAGGGTGGCTTGATATTTTTCCAGTGAGCGAGGGCTAATAGTTTTACCCTTAAAAATGATAAATTCTTTGAAAAGGTCTGAAGACGTTTGAGTATCTTGATGAGTATCACGGGCGGGGTGGTAGCTTTTTAAGGAATCATCATAGTGTCCACTGGCAATGTCTAGTTCGATCTGACGGGCTTTGATAGCAGCGGTCTTATGGTTGATAGTACTGACTGGAATGCCCAGACTGACAGTGTATTGCTTCCCCTTGTACCTCCACCGCAGGCGTAACCGTCCCCGGAAATCTTCTACTGCTACAGTCCCCGCCACTGAACGTTTTTCAGACATGGTAAGTATCAATCGTGATACTCATATGATACTCAAAAAGCCCTGAAAAGCCTCTAAAAACCTCTAATGCATACCTATACAGGTACATTTGATCCTTTCCATTAGTAATTTTAAAAACTTGGAAACCCGCTCTAGCACTAGGTTTGAAGACTTGGGCGATATTGGAATTGAACCAATGACTCCCACCGTGTCAAGGTGGTACTCTACCTCTGAGTTAATCGCCCTAGTTGCGTAAGGACTATTCTACCAGCTTATACCACCATAATTTAGTAGCGGCGGTCTTGGAGTTGACGTACTTGAAATTCTAATTGTTCGATACGCGCTTTGAGGACATCGAGTTCAGACTGCGTCGGCACCTCTAACTCCTTGAGCGTCGTGCGGACTTGCTTACGGAACTGATCTTCGAGGTTACCCTGCTCCTCACGGAAACGTACAAGTAAGTCATCCAAAAAAAGTTTGGCATCTTCGGGATCAAGACGGCCTTCAATAACGCCTTTGTCCAAGCTTTTTTTGATGCTGTCAATCATGGCGGAAGTGGCTCCGACCCCCATCAGTAACAATTGTTTGAGTACGGCGTTGCTGTCCATCACAAATCCTCTTTCTCCTAGCTTACAAAAAAAATCAACCCTTGCTGGATTATAAAAATCAGTTCACTTCTACAAACCTCTGTGAATAAAGACTTGGGCGTACGGTAATATCGGACATAGTGGCTAAAAGTAATGAGTAATGCAGGAACGAATTCTCCCCCCCAGACAGTTAATTGGACCACCCCAGGGTGTATTTAGTCCAACTTTAGGGTTATTTTTGAGCGTGATTGTGGTACTGGCGCTGGGACTTGTCGGACAAACCTGCTGGGGTTGGCCCCAGTGGTTACCGTTTATTCTCAATGTGTGGGGCTTATTTGCTTTGGCAATCGTGCTGCATGACAGTGCCCACGGGACGGCTCATCGGGTGCGCTGGGTCAATCTAGGCCTAGGCCATGCTGCCGCAATTTTGCAGGGCTTCACGTTCTCTGTTTTTTTGCGCACGCACACTGAGCATCATGCTCACGTTAACCATCCAACTAAAGACCCAGATCATTTCGTCTCGCGTGGTGGACCCTTGTGGCTGATCTCAGTAAGGTTTGAGTGGCATGAGATATTCTTTTTCAAAAATCGTCTCTGGCGGGGTAACGATCTGTGGGGCTGGCTCATTGACCGGACGATTCAAGTCGGTCTGTTAACGCTGTGTTGGCAACTAGGCCCTTATTACTGGCGATTTTGTATGGGTCAGTGGGTTATGGCAGCTGGCGTTGCTGGTTTGTTAACTGGGCTGATTTTTGACTATTTTCCCCATCGCCCTTTTCAGAATCGTGACCGTTGGACTAATACGCGGGTCTATCCGAGCTTTTGGGGTAACTTGATCACATTTGGACAAAATTATCACCTAGCCCATCATCTATGGCCGACAGTGCCCTGGTACAACTACGAAAAAGCCTACTACAGTTGCCAAAAGTCTCTTATTCAGAAAGGAGCCTTACATGGGTTGGGCTTTGACTCACCCCAGGCATGGGCTGGGTTCATCTATGACGCGCTAATTGGCATTCATTGGCATCCTCGTCAGCCCGTACCCACCGAAGTCCTCAACTCAGAGCTTCAGCAAAAACGGGTCACGTCTTCGCCGCACTCATCAGCGAGATAGCAGAGCGCACGGAAACGAATACCTACCAACTGGTCATACAGAGGATTTAATTTACACATAGGTGGAATGTGAAATAATTTGTACCCAAAAACTTTGATGTCACGCTCGAAAGGACATTGTGAGGGAATAACCTGACACACCCAACGCGCAAGTTTGGGGTCATGCACTTCGATATGATCCAGCCAAGCACGGACGGGAGAGAAAATTTTAACCATTGCAGTCTGCCCAAATGCATTAATGAGGTTTATAGGTTAGACCTAACCTCATCCATTTACATTATATAACGCCCACTCCCAGGAAATAATGTCCATTGCGATACAAAATGCTCCTGAAAACCGAAGACTTTTGGAAGAAAAGCCTATGCTGAAGAATATAGTATTTTTTGTACTACTTTTTGTAGCCATCATGTATGAGCTTGAAATTTCAAGTCACGATACCTCAAATCCTCTCAAAGAAAGCCCTTCGAGCTATGGTTTAAGCTAAGACCATTCTTCTTGATTAGGTACCTGAGTATTGTTCCACCAAATGTAGGGTAAAAATTTGTTTTGGCGTCGATAGCAGGACATACAGCGATAGGAACGTAACAAAATTATAGCTAATCCTATTTCTGAGGGTAAAGACTGTCTTTGAGAAGGCACCAACATCGATTTGCCGCAATGGGTACACGGTGATGCATTCTTAATGGGTTGTTTCATGAGATTGAGTGATGGATTATTTAACTCAGTTTAACGATGATTTTTATTAAATATTCATCATGAATTCAGTGAAAATACACTTACTATAAGAAAACTGTCTAAGTATCAGCTAGCAATTTTAAATATATTCAGTTGTGTTTACTATATATTTATATGATAGTTACCATATTCGAAAAATCAATGCTTTAGGTTTTGATCATTCATTAAGTTAAAGATTATCTAGCCTATAAGAAAGTTTTTGATAGTACTGCGGCGATAGAAGCTGAAACCATTACTATGAGCCGGGTTGGATTTGAACCAACGTAGGTAGAGCTAGCGGATTTACGGTTCGTTATACAATTTCTGAAACTTTTACATAGTAAGGCTTTCAGACTTCAAAAAAAGAGCGTTACCATATTTCATTTGACCCCCACATATAGCGTAGTCTTTAGCTCAAAATTCACATCTTTGGGTACTTTCTCCAAACTCTCAAGCCTTTTCTTACCCATCTGAGTAACTGAGTAGACCCCCCAACGGTAACGCTAGAGGGCTTAACTTTACTTAATTCGTAGGGAAGTACCGCGTTCTGTTAGCTGTGCAAAGACCAGTTTTTCACCTGACTCTAGGGCAGTACGGATAGCTTCTAGGTCTGCTTCTACTTTTAACCGTAGGGGTCCACAGTCAGGGCTATGGGTGTCTTATACACTTTCCGCTTATAGAATAAGGTATGGTAAAGAACCTTAGTCTTGTGAACCACCTGAGTGTGGAAGAATTAGAAAAGCGCTACCGCCAAGCAACGGACGGGGTGGAACGCACCCACCTGCAAATTATTTGGTT
>JBBRQP010000114.1:0-7957 GCA_038226175.1 Gloeobacterales cyanobacterium | reverse complement strand
TCAAGGAAACAACGGGGTGCAACAATGGTATCAAGTGCTAGGTAACACGAAAGATAATGAAACCTGTAAAGCCATTGAGCTGGATGGTTTAGGAAATTTGTATGCGGCCTGTTATACTAACAACCTCACGGGTAAGGATAACCTGCTAGCTAAGTACACCATCTCGGGTTTGTTACTGTTTAGCCAAGTTTATGGCACGAGTGGTTCTGATGTTTCCAAGGGAATTGGTATTGATAAATTAGGTAATATTTATACCGCAGGCTATACCATTAGCACAACTAGTCGGCGTGATTACTCAGGACATACTTACAAATTTATGGCAGGAACCGTAGCAACACCACAAAAATTGCCCTCATCTACAAGAAGATGAGGACAGAATTTAACACTTAGACCTTGGCAAAGAATTTTTTAGATTCTACGGGGTCAGGGATCATAGTGTCAGCGCCTTCACTCCAGTTGGCGGGGCAGACTTGATCAGGATGTTCGCGGGTGTATTTGAAGGCACTCAAAACACGGAGAGTTTCTTCGACACTGCGACCAACATTAAGGGCATTGATCGTAGCGTGTTGGACTACGCCATCGGGATCAATAATAAACAAACCGCGCAGGGCAATGCCTTCTTCAGCAATCAGCACATTGTAGGCCATCGCGATTTCTTTTTTGAGGTCAGCCACAAGCGGATACTGTAATTCGCCAAGACCACCGTGTTCGCGGGGGGTTTGAATCCAAGCAAGGTGGCTATATTGACTGTCTACAGAAACACCCAAAACTTCGGCTCCAAGAGCGGCGAATTTAGCGTAGCTGTCAGAAAAAGCGGTGATTTCGGTAGGACAAACAAAGGTGAAGTCTAAGGGATAAAAGAACAAGACCACAAATTTGCCTTTGAACTGCTCAAGGGTAATCGTGGCGAAATCGCCATCGGGCATTACGGCTGTTGCACTAAAACTAGGGGCAGCTTGACCCACTTGTAAACAACTCATGACGTGCTCCTGATCGGGTATCTAGGGCTAGTATATCACGAAAGTCAGACTGATTCTGACTTGGTAAGATGTTAGGACTGCATTCCACAGATAATCATTAGGTCTACTCAGATATATTTGCCGTCTTGATACCTGACTTGAGCTGCGCCACTACTTCGCTAAACTGCTCGTCTTTGAGCGCAGCAACTACCAGCCCAGAGGCAAATTGATAGTGCTCGGCTTCTGATTCTTGTCCCCAGGCGGTAGTTTGCTGTAGTAGAGCCGTGACCAATTGGATCAGACGCCGATTGCGGGTCATCTCTGTATCCGTAACTAGAGAAGGAACGGGTATAGATTTGGGTGTTAGCGTTGTTGTTGCTGGTCGTTGGGTTAGGGTAGGTAACGTGAGAGGAATCGACGCGGGTGCTTGTGCTAAGGTGATTTCTTCTAGCTTAAGTATGGGTAACATCGTCCGCCCATCTTTGATATACAAAAATTCGGTAAAATCAGGGTCTCGTTCGACGACTAGGTGTTTACGTAAGGCTGTCGCCACCTGTACGCCGCGTGGCAAGAGCGTTTTGACCTCTGGCTCCGTGGTTAAAAAATTCCAAACCAACGTTAATATTTCTTGATCACCAGCGGTTAGCTTTGGCGAAACAATTGTTTTGTCAGTTTTATGGTCTGATTGAATCTCATAGCTACGGGCAGTATTACCCTGCACTTGGAGGGTATAAATCGTGTATTCAATGGGCATCAATAGGCTCCGCGTTACCTTCCATGTTAGCTAAATTGGAGACTGGGTTACCGTAAAATATAGTTTGCAAAATTAGGGAGCTAAGCACCCAGCAATTAGGCCGCGTTGCACAAACTCCCCGATCATTTAGCGGAGTAACCACTGTGCTTACTACTAACCTCAAATCTTCCGTGCTTGTCAGCCCTCAGGGCGGTTCTGATGGATGGTTTAACATCCCCAAAGGAACCACAAAGCTAGGGAAACGACAAAAACCCAGCACCAGACAACAAAAGATTCAGTTAGCTTTTTACCACTCGTTGCTCTGACGGCCGTTCTCCTTCGAGCAAGCGATGAGCAGGTCAAACAGCAAAAGCCCTGCGGTGGTTAGTAGGTCAGTGTGTCACATGTCTTTATCTTGCCGGATTTATTTAGATAAGAAGTCTTCCGTGCGGGAGAATTCTTTCTAAGTCTAAAGAATCAGACTGAAGTAATACAAAACCTAGCCTCACAGCAAAAACCGTGGTTTGGTAGGCAGACCCATATCCCATTGCCATTCTCCAAAAAATAGCAAACTACCCGCATGAATCAAGCCTGTTCCCAAAAATTGCCAATCGCTGTACCAAAAGAAAAATATAGCTGCCAAAACATGAACAAGTGCAGCTAAAACTAAAGCCCGAGAGCGCAAAGTTAAACCTGTACACACATAACCCAAAGCGCTCACCACCAGCCACAAAGGTCCCAAGTGCAGCAGCAAATCTCCCCAGGCATTACTAATACTCAGGTGAGTGAGCAATAAGCCCAAGCCCACCAGTGCAGCCCAGCATCCAACGAGCCAACTCACACCCTCAACTACAACCCAAAACCAGCTCAGAGCCGTCATCACAGCTAATCCCACCACGGCTAACCCAGTCCCAGCTATGGCCTGAAGCGCCCAGTCAAACGGTAAAAATTGTCCTGTCCCAAAGATCAGCAGCGTCAGTAAACCCCACACCATAAAAACTTGGTCAATGCGGGTATAACTTCGGTCTACTAGGGTCAAAGAACCAATGCGATACTCCACACGCCATAGACCCACCTGATCCTGATGAGCAAGGTTAGGTTGTTTACGACAAAAGATCGGCTCAGTTGGACTAAAAAATGTCATCAGTCTTGGGATAGATACATTCCTCTATCTTAACAAATGTTTACATCTTAAGGCGAATTGTGACAGGCTCAAGTATAGTTAGCCCCTGCTCACTCAGTATTTTGGACTTCTAGGACTCCGAAAAACAAATAGCCTGGGAGATAGTCTTAGCTTGCGTAGCGCCCACAAGATAAGTCACTAGTGCCAGAGCAAAAGCTATAGCAGTTCCCGCACCACGACTGGTGATCACGTGACCATCTTGCACGACAGGTTCTTCTGAATAATGCAATACATCAAGTGCATCCCGAACTGCCGGATAGCTCGTGGCCTGATGGGTGCGCAGCAAGCCCAAATCCGAGAGCACAGTTGGCGCGGCACAGATAGCAGCCGTGAGTTTACCTTGCTGATACAAATCCATGACTAACTGTTGAATTCGATGATCCTCACGCAAAAATTTAGTTCCTGCCCCGCCCGGCAGCACGATGCCCGCAAAGCAGTCGGATGTAATCTGATCTAGCGTTACATCGGCAAATATAGCGATGCCATGGCCTCCAATGATAGGATTGGGATGCACGCCTGCTGTGACCACCTCTATGCCAGCGCGACGCAGGATATCAATAACTGTAACTGCTTCAATCTCTTCAAACCCAGTCATCAGCGGTAAGACAATTCTGATCATAATTACCCAGGTTCCTAAATTCTTCAATCCTAACATTAACTATCCCTATCTACTATTACGCTGTCAACTATTACGGAGTAGCTGAAAGTATATTATCAAAAATTTTATCTCAAGCTAATCTTACCTTAATCTTTATGTGCCAAAATAATAGTACTACTCAAATATTGGCAACATGGCTAAAGCTAATTTAGAACAACTGATGACTTCGTTGCGCCAAGATACCTTGCGGATGGGTGCCTTGGTCGAACGCTCTGTCACGCAAGGTATGCAGGCTTTATTTACCCGAGATTTAGCTTTGGCCGAACAGGTGATTATGCAAGATGAACTAATTGATCAGCTTTATCACAAACTTGAAGAAGATTGTTTATTGGTCTTGGCTTTTCATACGCCGTTAGCACGAGACCTACGTTATATTGGCACGGTTTTGCAATTGATTCGTGACCTTGAGCGCATCGGTGATTATGCGGTTGATATTTGTGAAGAGATTCCGCGTTTGATTCTTTATCCGCCGTTACCGCATATGGCTCGCGTCAAGATCATGTCAGGTCGTTGTCAAGATATGCTGACCCAAACCCTCACGGCTCTGGCTAATCTTGATCCTTTTTGTGGACGCAGGCTAGTGATAGCAGATGATCTGGTAGACGAGGATTATGACAGTCTTTATCAACTTTTGGCGGGTCAACCTTGCTCTGAGGATTCGGTAGAACCCCTGCTATTGGTGTTGCTGATCATTCGCTATCTGGAACGGATGGCGGATCATGCGGTTAATATCGCCTTGAGAGTGGGCTTTATCGTCACTGGTGAACGCTAACTATTACTGACAACGCAATTTTGATAGATCTGTGTTTGGGATGCGTAAGGTTTCGCTACCTGGTTCACGGTTCATGATAGCTGTGCGGATCGAGGTGTCTCCTCGTCTTACCCCAGAATCTCCACCCATGGAGCCACCAAATATCATGCCAAATATGCCCTGCAATAATCCGCCGTTCCTATTACTAAAAACCGTTGATGTCTGACCAACATCCAGTATGCGGTCTGTAATCCTAACTTCAGACTGTCCTACACCACGGTTAATAATATCAAGTTTTAATTCCACTACCCGTCCAGCATTATTGCGGTCACGTTCCATAAAGCTAAATGTGTCTTCATTATAATCCAGCACTTGCCAGCATAATCGGTTAAACTTTTCTCCAGTTGAGGTGTTGTAGACTGAGTACTCACCGGATAGATCCCCGGGCAAAGTAATTTGTTCATCTAAAGTTTGTCCAATACCACCATAGGAACTTTCAATAATTCGTGAGGTAAATTTCCATCTTCCCCGTACCCACTCTGGCACGACTTTAGCTAAACCCAACTCAAAACTTTGTTTCTTAGCTGAAGCATTAAAAGTACGGTTATTATCAGCAGGCTCATCGGCTACGGGGCTTTCCCCATTGAGGATGCGGTCTAACGCCTTAGCATCAGCGGCATCTACTTTGCGATCCCGGTTGAGATCCGCCCGTTTTGCCTGAGCATCCGAGAAAAGTTCAGAACCATTCAAAAAATTGCTGAGTAGCGTCACATCGGCTTGGTCAGCCCGTCCATCGCCGTTGATATCGCCCGCCGTTTGTGCCCAAGCCGCCATTGGCAGCACCAGTATTATTCCCGAGAGCATTAGCCCCATGCGCATAAAAAATCTTCCTGTTAGCCTTATTACCTCTGACTATCTCAGAAGCCTAGGGGTTCCTACTTTCAGTATAGGTCTGCCATTTCTTGTTAATTAACGGCAAAAGTATTGCAAAAAACATTCACAACAGGCTAACTTAGCGTAAAGTAACGTTTAATTCCTATTAGGAATTTCATGGCAACGCTCAAATCTCCTAAAGCTACTCCCATCAAACGTCGCTCTTGGCAGGTTGCCGAAAGCCTTTTTGCCAGTTTTCAGTATGCCTGGGCCGGGGTCACTTACTGCGCAGCGACCCAGCGTAATTTTCGGATTCACTTGGGTGTCGGTGTAGTTGCGATTTCTCTGGGACTTTACGAACATATTTCACCTTTAGAATTTGCCGTGGTTAGTTTGACCATTGCCCTTGTTCTGACCTTTGAATTACTCAATACTGCCCTTGAGGCCGTTGTCGATCTGACCGTAGGTGATCGCTATCACGAACTAGCCAAAATCGCCAAGGATACTGCAGCCGGAGCAGTACTTATTGCCGCAGTAGGTGCCTTATTTGTGGCTGGATGGATTTTGTTACCACCCTTATTATTAAAATTGCAGCATCACGGCATCGGTTAAGACCAGAAGTTGCGTTACAGTGACGCTTGGGGGTATGTCACCCTAGTACACTGAGAGCAGTGCAAGGCTCGGAGGTCACCTGTGGAAATTGATGTCAGCCAATTTAACGTAGGGGCGATTGCGCCAGAATTAGTCGTGATTGCGACCTTGATGACGGTTTTGACCGTGGATCTGATCGGGGGTCAAAAAGTAGCACGAAACCTGGCTGGAATTGCCCTCTTGGGATTGGGCATCAGCAGTGTGGTTTTGATTTATCAGCTTTTTGTCCAGTTAGGTTTGGTGGCTGGGCCAATTCCACAGACGGCTGCCTTTTTCAATAGTTTTAGTGCCGATCCCTTAAGTTTGATTTTTCGGGGCTTGATTCTACTCTCTTCGGCCTTAGCGATGTTGATGGCAGAACGCTTTATTTATCAGTCCGGTACCCCAGCGGCAGAATTTTTTATCTTACTACTCGGTGCGACGACGGGCGGGATGTTTTTGGCGGGTTCCTCCGAGATGGTGATGCTCTTTGTGGCACTAGAGACCTTGAGTATTTCTAGTTATTTGCTCTCTGGCTATACCAAATTAGACTCACGCTCCAATGAAGCGGCCTTAAAATATTTGTTGGTTGGGGCTTCGAGTACCGCAGTTTTTCTGTATGGGATGTCCCTTTTGTACGGACTTTCTGGTGGGGAAACCAACTTGATGGCGATTGCCCCTAAGATTGCAGGCTTAGGTTTTCCGGCGATTTTAGCTTTGGTGCTGGTCGTCGCCGGCATTAGTTTCAAATTGGCCGCCGTACCCTTTCACCAGTGGACACCGGATGTGTATGAGGGTTCGCCAACGCCTGTTGTCGCCTTTCTCTCGGTGGGTTCTAAGGCCGCTGGGTTCGCGCTGGCTATTCGGTTTATGACCGAAGCCTTCTCGGCCTATGGCACGCAATGGCACACCTTATTTGCGGGTTTGGCGATTCTTAGCATGATCCTCGGTAATGTCGTAGCAATTGCCCAGACTTCCCTCAAGCGGATGTTGGCCTATTCTTCGATTGCCCAAGCTGGTTATTTGATGATCGGGCTTTCGATTGCCACGCCTGATGGCTATACGAGTCTGGTATTTTATACCGTGACCTATTTGTTTATGAACCTCGGTGCTTTTGCTGGTGCCACCCTGTTTGCTCTTAAGACTGGCAGTGATGATATTTCCGCCTACAGCGGTCTTTGGCGTAAAGACCCGTTTCTTACAGTGTGCCTGAGTGTATTTTTGCTCTCACTGGCGGGGATTCCACCTTTTGCTGGCTTTTTTGGAAAGTTGTATTTATTTTGGGCTGGTATTCAAGCGGGTGCTTATACGTTGGTATTTGTGGGATTGGTCACAAGTGTAGCTTCCATTTATTATTACCTACGGGTTGTCAAACTGATGGTTGTCAAAACCAACTCGCCAGAAGTCGAAATTTATACGCCCGTCAACTGGGAATTACCGGGCATGCGCTCGCTACAAGTGGGTCTGCTGGTGACTTTGGTAGCCACTGTTGCGGTGGGCATTCTCTCTAATCCTGTATTAGACCTACTTAATGAATCTGTGCGCCGCACCCCTACCTTACAAGCAGTACAAGCAGCTAAACCCGTAGCGAGTTTATTGAAGTAAGAGCGGCTCTAGGGGACTTAAGGACTTTTCTTTGGCTTACGTTCACTATAACGGTCGGTCAAATATTCTGTGTGCGGACGCAATAAGACCGTGAATTTATAGAGTTCTTCCATCACATCGACCACCCGGTCACGATAACTAGAGTCTTTCATGTGACCCGCTTCATCAAATTCGTCATAGGCTTTAGCTACAGAGGATTGGTTAGGGATCGTGACCATCCGCAGCCAACGACCCAAAATCCGTAGTGTATTGACTGCATTAAACGACTGAGAACCACCGCTCACTTGCATGATAGCTAAAGTACGGCCTTGGGTAGGACGCACGGAACCTATTTCTAAAGGTATCCAGTCGAGTTGATTTTTGATGATACCCGTGATTTGTCCGTGCATTTCTGGACTAGACCAGACTTGACCTTCTGACCAAAGACTTACAGCGGTTTTCATACGGATGTACCAAGATAACCAGAGTGAGTGAACCAACCTTTCGCATCAGTTTCTGTAATACGCTTTAGCCCTTGTCCTATCGCTTCTTCAAGACTTTCTTTGTCACGCTTGCCTTGGGAGCG
>JBBRQP010000113.1:0-8331 GCA_038226175.1 Gloeobacterales cyanobacterium | reverse complement strand
GTTGCCTTGAGCAAGCAGAAAAATGTCGCTAGGAGATGATATGGTAATATAGTGCTGAGATAGAAATCTAGACCCCAATTCAAGGCAGAGTCTCGCTTAACTTAGACCCATTTTTGTCCCAACAACCGGATCCACCATACTCCCACTGCCTTTTCTTTGGGCTGATCCTCTTCAAAAAAGTTTAACCAATTAAAATTTTCATTCCTCAGAGCATCTCCAAAACGAATAGTTTTAGTCATTGCTTCTTTAATGCCCTGGGTAGTTGCGTTGCAATCCAGAGCAATTGCTTGACGATAGGGTTTTGTCTGAGCTGAATTGGTCTTGGGTGGGAAATTACCTCGGGCATAGAGTTTGCCACCTCGTTGGTAAAGGGAGAGTGCGTACTTATGTATATTGCGTAAGGCATGGTTAGCCTCATCAAGCTGCCGCTCTACGGAAGCTTTTTTCTGTTCGAGGCTTGTATTTAGCGTCATAGATGTAGCCAAAAACTGTAACCATTATCGTAGAAATCAGGGAGATTTAGGGCAAATTAGACCTACTCTATAGGGATTCTATAGCTGAACTTAGCACGCTTATCAATCCTAGAAAGCCTGTCTAGCCTTGATATTGATGATTCGGAGAGGGAGGGATTTGAACCCTCGATGAGTCGCCCCATACCTGTTTTCGAGACAGGCGCATTCAACCACTCTGCCACCTCTCCGAGTTTTACTATTGTGCCATAGAGCCTTCCCCCGCGTCATTGACAAATAACCGACACACCACCTACACATGGGCTGTTTAGCCTAAAGAAGGGTGCAATCAAGCCCCAGTTCTTACGGAGTATCACCATGAAAAGTTACAAATCTGTGTTGATGGCGCTGACCTTTGCTAGTGTCCTGAGCTTATCTGCGCTAACCGCTAATGCTGCACCAACGACAACGACGCAAATGAAAAAATCGGACACGACGCTCGTCGCCAAAGCGCCTGTCAAAAAACACACCGTCAAACGTGTTTCTAAAGCTAAACACACCACGATGATGAAACAAGCTAAAAAAGCCTAAACCTATAGTTCAGATAATCCACCAACCGAGTGCGCGACTGCCTCGGTTTTTTGGTGACTAGACGCTGTACTGAACTCAAGCCAGTTAAGCTAAAGATGCATCTATTGGCATCCTGAGATGTTACAAGAATTAGAAAGCTTAAATTTGCCAGTTGTGGCTTGGGAACAGCTAAGTCTTGCGCAACAACACCTACTGCAAGCAGCAATCTCAGCGGAGAGCCAACCCCAAGCCATCGTTTATCCAGCCACCCAATTTGCCCTAGCCGACGTGATGAGCCTTGCTTACCGTAATCATTGGCGGGTTTTGGTGATAGGCCAAGGTAGTAAGGTGGGATGGGGTGGCCTAGTCGAGCAGCCAGATTTGATTATTAGTACCTGCTATCTCAACCGCTTGATTGAACATTGTGCAGGAGATTTGACTGTTACTGCAGAAGCGGGGATGACCTTACAAACCCTACAACAGATTCTTGCCCAAGCTGGACAGTTTTTGCCCATTGACCCTCATTATGCCCAAACTGCCACTTTAGGCGGCATTCTCAATACCGCAGATACCGGAAGTTTACGCCAGCGTTATGGGGGAGTACGTGATTTAGTTTTAGGTATTACTCTGATCAGAGCTGACGGAAAAATAGCTAAAGCTGGAGGACGAGTGGTCAAAAATGTTGCCGGCTATGACCTGATGAAACTCTTAACGGGTTCCTATGGCACACTCGGGATTGTAAGCCAGATTACTTTTCGGCTCTATCCCTTGCCTCCAGCTTCAATAACCTTACGACTCACCGGAGACTATGCAGCCCTTGAGCAGACCCTACGTATTTTGGCAGCCTCAGCCCTGACGCCAACAAGGGTAGATTTGCTCTCTGCCGCCGCTACCGATGATTTACCCGGATTAGCCCTACGCTTTGAAGGTCTCGCCGCGAGTGTCACGGAGCAAACCGCTCAAAGTATAAAAATTGCCATGCTGCAAAATTTGGAAGTTAGACGCTACGAAATGCTAGCAGAGACCTCATTTTGGCAAAATATTGGTGCGCCTCCTGTAACACGATCCTATTTATGCAAGCTAGGTGTACTTCCAGCCCAAGCAGTTCAAGCCTTGCGTGCGCTCGCGCATCTAGCTGATGCACCTTTTGTTGTAATTCATAGTGCTAGTGGTTTGGGTCGGCTCTGGCTCAAAGAGGATACCGCTATTGCAACGCTCCAAAAAATCCGGGACTATTGTCAGACTGCCGGGGGTTTTTTGACCTTACTTGAGGCACCATCTGTGGTCAAGCAAAACTTTGAGGTTTGGGGCTATACCGCTAATGCCCTAGGTCTGATGCAACGACTAAAACAGCAATTTGACCCAAAAAACCTATTAAATCCAAGCCGTTTTGTCGGTGATATTTGAGCTGTATTTTAAAGCACTTTTAAATAAATTGATGTCCCCTAATAATAATTAATTACCTTCATCCATTTCTGTAAGGAGACCGGGTTATGTGGCAAGACTTCAAAGCCTTTCTAACACAATCTAATGCCCTAGCCTTAGCTGTTGGCGTTATTATCGGTGCAGCCACGGGGAAGGTTGTCACCGCCGTAGTCGATGATTTTTTGATGCCGATTATTGGCTTGGTTTTGCCCGCAGGTGACTGGCGTGAGGCTAAAATCATCTTATCGACAGCAACAGATACAGCGGGTAAAATAACGGAAAATGCAATTAAGTATGGCGATTTCTTGGGTGCGTTGATTGATTTTGTTTTCATTGCTTTAGTCGTTTTTCTGATCACTAAATCTTTGCTCAAACCAGCGGAGGCCGTCCCAACCAAAAGCTGTCCCAACTGTTTAGAAGCTGTACCTTTGGCTGCCACCAAATGCCGAGCCTGTACTTCCGAATTGGCCTAAATCACACCGAGTGCCAAAAGATTCGGAATTGGGCATAAGCTGGTTAGTAGGTACTGCCATAGGCCAGACATGGATACGCCAAAAATAGATGGCTTCGACAGCCAAAGTCCTCCTGACGCATCATTGATTGATGCGTGTGTCCATTGTGGATTTTGTTTGTCCACCTGCCCGAGCTATCGGGTCTTAAGTAAAGAGACGGATTCACCACGCGGGCGTATCTACCTGATGGATGCGATCAACGAAGGCGAGGCGGGGCTGTCGGCGGCAGTGGTGCAGCATTTTGATTCATGTTTAGGCTGTCTTGCCTGTGTGACAACCTGTCCATCAGGGGTCAAATACGATCAGCTCATTAATACAATGCGTCCGCAAATTGAGCGCAATTTTCCGCGTAGCTTGCAAGATAAACTATTACGTAAATTAATTTTTTCACTGTTGCCCTATCCCCAACGTTTGCGCGTTGCTTTAGTTCCTTTGGTGCCTTACCAAAAGTTAGGTCTACAAAAACTGATGCGCTCAAGCGGTTTACTCAAAAAGCTGCTGCCCCGCTTGGCGGGTATGGATGCGATCTTACCGGAAATTCCTGCGAGTGCTTTTCGGGATACCTTACCGCTCACAATTCCTGCTCAGGGGCAAAAGCGCTATCGGGTAGGGATGATTTTGGGCTGTGTCCAGCGGTTATTATTCGCCGCAGTTAATGAGGCAACCGTGAGGGTTTTGACGGCTAATGGGTGTGAAGTGATAGTGCCGCGTGATCAAGGCTGCTGCGCTGCACTCCCTCAGCATCAAGGGCAAGTAGAACAAGCACAAACCATGGCGCGACAGATGATTGACTGTTTTGCAGATGCAAAAGTGGACTTTATTATGATCAATGCCGCGGGTTGTGGTCATACACTCAAGGAATACGGGCATATTCTCGCTGCTGACCCGGAATATAAAGAGCGGGCGCAAGCGTTTGCCGCTAAAGTCCGTGATGTCCAAGAATTTCTACAGCACGTGGGGTTGACAGCTCCTTTATCAGCTTTGCGTCAAGAGCCTCTCACACTGGTCTATCAAGATGCCTGTCATTTATTGCATGGTCAAAAAATTAGTTTGCAACCGCGCCAATTATTACAACAAATTCCTGGCGTAAAGTTACGCGAACCGATTGATGCCGCAATTTGTTGTGGAAGTGCAGGCATCTACAATATTTTGCAACCAGAGATCGCGGATGAGTTGGGTCAACAAAAAGTAGAAAATCTTCTCAATACAGGCGCAGAAATCATAGCCTCGCCCAATCCAGGTTGTGCTTTACAAATTCGCAAGCATTTGGAGTTACAGGGCAAAGCTGTCCGCGTGCTGCATCCTATGGAATTATTGGATTTAGCAATTCGCGCTCAGCAAATCTAAACCAACCTAGTCATAAGAGCGGTTAACCCTTACTGAAAACCTGGGTATCAAGCCCCATCTTCTAGAACGCACAGAATGTCAATAGGTGCATCAAATTATTCTGGACGCAGCGTCGGAAAAGCGATCACATCACGAATACTCGGACTATCAGTCAGCAACATCACCAAGCGGTCAATGCCCATACCCATGCCCCCAGTGGGCGGCAAGCCATACTCAATAGCTGTCAAGAAATCTTCATCTACCGGATGGGCTTCATCATCTCCGGCATCTTTTTTACGCGCCTGTTCCTCAAACCGCGCCCGCTGATCGAGTGGGTCATTGAGTTCGGTAAAACTATTGGCGGT
This sequence comes from Gloeobacterales cyanobacterium, assembly GCA_038226175.1. Classification (GTDB taxonomy): domain Bacteria; phylum Cyanobacteriota; class Cyanobacteriia; order Gloeobacterales; family Anthocerotibacteraceae; genus JBBRQP01. The sequence continues at coordinate 3,684 of JBBRQP010000113.1, read as the reverse complement.
TTCACGACCCACGATATATAGCTCGAAGCGTTCGACTAAGCCGGGACGAGAACGGTGCATCTTAGCCAGAGGCGAGTTTTCGACGGGGAAATCCATCACAAAAGTGGGCTGAATTAAGGTCGTTTCAACGGTCTCCTCAAAAACTGTGACCAGGACTTCACCTAAAGTTAAGCCCGGTTTGAGGGCAATCTGTCGTTCTTGAGCCGCCTGATAGGCTTGCGCCAAATCAATCGCTGTAAAATCAATGCCCGTTACTTCTTGGACGAGTTGATGCATCGTTGCTCGCCGAAATGGCTGGCCTAGATCAACTATTTCGCCTTGATAAGAGACGGTCGCTGTGCCACAAACGGCGACGGCACAAGCCCGCACCAAGGCTTCGGTCAAATCCATCATATCGAAGTAATCAGCATAGGCTTGGTAGAGTTCGAGGGAGGTAAATTCTGGGTTATGACGGGTGGAGATGCCTTCATTACGAAAGATACGCCCAATTTCGTAAACACGCTCAAAACCGCCGACAATCAACCGTTTGAGGTGTAATTCGGTGGCGATTCGTAAATATAAGTCCAGAGATAAGGCATTGTGATGGGTCGTAAAAGGTTTGGCCGCTGCCCCACCCGCTTGATGATGCAAGACCGGGGTTTCAATCTCCAAGAAGTCGCAATTGTCCAAATAATTACGCAAAGTACGCATGGTAATCGCCCGTTTCTGGAAAGTCTCCCGGACTTCAGGATTAGCAATCAAATCTACATAGCGTTGACGATAGCGTTTCTCAACATCCGTAAAGCCCTTATGTTTGTCGGGCAATGGTAAAAAAGACTTAGTTAAAATCTGATAATTAATCACATATACCGATAATTCACCTTTTTTGGTGCGATACAAGGTTCCGGTCACCCCCAAAATATCGCCACTATCCGTCAGTTTATCGAGCTGTTTGAAGGCATCAGCGCCCATGGCATCAGTCAAGCGTTTTTTATCAAAGTAAAGCTGGATCACCCCTGTCACATCCTGAAGCTGGAAAAAGGCCGCCCCGCCCATGACGCGCCGTGCCATCACCCGACCTGCGACCTGCACACCCGTGGGGTCTTCGGTCTCCATTGCCAGATCTGCATATTGATTCTGGAGTTCTTTTGCGTGATGGGTCTGGGCAAAATGATGCGGATAGGTCGGTAAGCCCAGGGCTTTCATTTGCTCAAGTTTGCCAATGCGTCCTGCCCGAATCTCGGCGAGCGTCGAAGACGGGGGTTGCGCTGAGGGATTTTTTTCGGTCATGATCATCTGAGAGTCCAGCTTTTTACTATAGCGTGTAGCGTGAACCTGCCGTGCTGCTCATGATAAGATGACCTGTCCCAGTAGAGAATTCGGTGATGCAACGTCGATGGTTAGTAGGGGGATTAAGTCTGCTGTTAACCAGTTGCGGGGTGGGTTTGGTAAAAACCGCTGCACCGCTACCAGTTGCCGTCACAACTCCAGAGTTTAGCGTGACCTATCCGGGTGCTTTTCGCCAAAGTGACCCGACAAATTCGACGATTTATATCGGCAAACAAGGACTGATCACCAAAGCCTACGATGCTGGACGCTTGGCGCCAACGGTGGGTTATACGTCCATTCTCGTATCCGAATTACCACGAGAAATTTTGCAGCAATATCCACCCCCAAAGCTCATCGCCGCGCTCACCGCTGACTTACAACAAAAACGCGCCAAGATTCTCAAAAACAGGCCACGCCCCAATGGACAATCCCTGACGATTAGCCTAGAGCGTAATGGTGAAACTAACTTTACCCGCCTCGATTATTTGCTGATCGGTAAACGACTCTTTCAAGTGACACTCTCTACCAAAAAACTAGAAAATCTCGAAGAACCAGATTATCAAAACTTTTTTAATTCGTTTAAGCCACAAAGCCCCTGAAACTTAAAGTGGTAACCCATCTGCTTATAGAAAAGAGCAAGTCTTTGTAACAGATTAGAGACCCGTAACGAGGTGGTAATTCACGAATGTCGCTGTTGTAGGTACTCAGCAATAGCTTGCTTACGGCTTGCTCGTTCCGAGAGGTCTGCCGAAGCATCTTGGAGTAAATGTTCAGGATGTCCACCACGTCGGTGAAAGATAGTTTCCCCTACTTGTAAAGCTAACCAACGCTCACGAATGAGACGGCGGATGAGTTCGCTCTGATCCGTCTGTTCATGAACTAAGAGGTCTGCTAGTTGTTGATCTGTCTCTGGGTCTAACTTGACCGTGAGCATCGTCAGTCTTTAAATGTCATACAAGTATAACAAGCAGCAAACTGGTTTACCTCAAGGCATAACTTCTCATCACTGAGTCTTGGTGTAATAACTTAAGCCTACCGAACCCCTTATCTCGGACTCACGTAAGGATTAGATCAACTTCATGGGGACAGAAGAGCATTTTTATTGAGAACCGACTATGGTGAAAAGACAGGCTCTTGAGGCAACAAAGTTTATGTCCCTAAAATGGCCTGCTTTATCGGCATCTATATTGATTTTTGCTGGGGTCGCCGTTGTTGGTTTGGGTGGTTTGGTCAGTGCCTGGAAAACTATTGAACCGGGCTATGTGGGCATTGTTTTTGACAAGATTAGCCACCGGGTGACTACAGGTGCCTTGGAGCCGGGATGGGCTTTGATCAATCCCCTAAGCGAATCAATTCAAGAGTATCCGGTCACGATTCAGACTTACTCGATGGTGCAAAAGAATACCGAAGGCAAAGTCGAAGGTGACGACTCAATCAAAGTGCAAAGTAGTGAAGGTCAGCAACTTAACTTAGATGTAGTCATTCAATACTCGGTTAATCGCAATGAAGCTAATTTACTCTATCAAGAATGGGGCGGTGCGCCGATTGAGACCATTGAAGACCGTGTGGTTCGTCAATATACGCGCTCTCAGGTTCCGCTGGTAGTTTCTCAGTATGGTTGGGAAGCGATTACAACCCGCGAACGGCAGATGATTGTTAACTTGATCGTGGCACGCTTGGGGGCTGAGTTCCAAAAACGGCATCTGAATCTGGTTTCTTTTGGGGTACGCGAGGTTCATCTACCCCAAGCTCTGCAAGATGCCCTAGATAGCAAAATCAAAGCCCAACAACGCGCCGAGCAACAAAACTACGCCCTCAAACAAGCCCAAATCCAAGCGCAACAGGCGAAGGTCGAAGCCCAGGGCGAAGCCTCTGCCATCACAGTCAAAGCTCAAGCGCAGGCTCAAGCAAACCAACTGCTCTCTCGTAGTCTGACACCCGAGTTGATCCACTCACAACAGGTACAAAAATGGAATGGCGAATTACCCATGGTGACTGGGAGTGGTGGAACGCCTTTGCTCGATCTGCGGGAATCAGGCAAGGGTAAACCCTAGCTTAAATAGACCGCATAACTCTTCCCATAGCTTTACCTACGCCTGTTGCAGATGCAGGGTTTTGTCCAGTAACCAAGCGGTCACTGACTTCAATGTGGCTTTGAAAATTATCTACTTGTGTATGGATAGCACCGCGCTCTGTGAGCTTAGAAGCTAACAAGAATGGTACTGTTTTATGCAATTGGAATGAACCCTTAAAATGAGACAATCTTCTCAACCTTCTTAAGTGGGTCGCACCCCGGAGAAGTAACACATGTCTAGAGTTCGTCGTTTCTTTAGCCCTGAATTTAAGCTTCAGGTAGTTCGAGAAGTAGAGGCTGGT
>JBBRQP010000112.1:0-8437 GCA_038226175.1 Gloeobacterales cyanobacterium | reverse complement strand
GGCTTATCGGTGGCCGAAATTGTAAGCCTGACTGGCATCAGCATATCCAGTGTGAAGCGGTACCGAAAGCAGATTGAAAAGACAATTGATCAAATAGCGATCTCCAAGTGACGGTTTTTGTACGAAACGGCAAAACTACCCTGTAGTGGCATATCTACGTTTTCTTCCCTTCGGTCAAGGGCTATACTGAGTAGAATTTAACCACTTGGTAACAAGCCTGTTATGCCTATACTCCGTGGTGGCGTGGTGGTGTATGATGCATTTTGTATGATGTGTTTTGATGGTTGCCTACCCATAAAGCTGAGTAAGGCCAGATCAGTCCGCCATGATTCTAGCGCTGACAGCATATGGCCCTAAGACAGATATCTTCTCTACCAAAAATGAAGCCTAACCGGTACCGGTTAGGCTTCATTTTTGGTAGACTGTAGTGTCCCGAAACATCGACTGATTATAGCAGGATACGCCCCTCAAAAAGTGGTTAAAATCGCACCAAGACACCCAAAATTTGGTGTACTGGCGGAATCACCCCATTTTTCAGGACGAGTCACAATGTGACCTGTCCTGTTTAATTACTGCTGCACACGGGCTGAAAATACACCCTTCGTTACCCGGACTGTGTCTGAGAGGGTTCTGGCTTTATCACCCTTACGAACCATGTAGACACCGGCAAAGTTGCCCTCGATATGGCCCGTTCCGGCATCATAGGCGGTGATATTGATATAATCACCGGGCAAACCCATAGTCGGTAAGGTATCTTCCGACTGGTCCCCATCAAGGACCGTAAATATTGATGAACGGATAATACCATCAGTACAATCAGTGGACGAGTTTATAACTTGGATGGGATGTTGCCCGACAGCCAAGGGGACTTTGTTGATGAAGAGTTCCTCAACTAGGTGTGTTCCTTTCCGGGTACGATCAAAAGTAAGTGACAATAGTCCTTTAGCGCAAGAGGTGTTGACAGAAACCATCACATTGTCAGCCTGCCAATCTTTGCCATTCCACAGTGCTGATGCCATGCCTGCGGGATTAACTTCCTTGCAGGCATCCAGCAACAATAAGATGCCGAACAGTAGCCCGTATGATATGATGCGGTGCATATGGTCAGTGGACAACCACCAGTTTTTGGGTGAGTGCCTTGTTGCTGGTTTTTAGACAGCACAAATAAAGACCGGCAGGTAAGCCAGTAACAGAATAGAGTAGGGTGTGTGTGCCAGCCGTGCGATCCCCTTCGTCAAGGGTTGTAATGTATCGTCCGTTGTTGTCGGTTAGGGTCAGTTGGACTTTGTCTTCCTTGGGGAGCAGGTACGATAACTGGACGGTTTCAACGGCAGAATTTGGGTAAGGCTGGTATAGCTCTACAGGGGCATTATCCAGGCTTTGCCCTGGCTCAACACCTGTCCGCCCGCCGTAGCCGCTATTGCACCGCTGTTTGTCCAGTTGCACCGTAGTCGTTGAACTCGCTACCTGGCCATCACTACCCGTTACGTCAAGGCGGATATAGTAGCGATCACCCGTTGGGCAAGGTAAAAACTCACCATAGGTTTCGGATGTGCCGTATACTGACCCGAAATTAAACCCGTCATAGCTGGTACGCCAGGCATATGTGTATGACCCTGTGCCACAGGAGGTAGCGGCAGTCCAGGTATAATATTGCCGGGATAGTCCGTAATTAGGACCTTCAATGACAGCCGATAAGGGGCGAGTAACATCGCCTCGGAAGCCATTGACAGCCGTATATGTTTCGCTTACTCTACGGGCACTGTTATTTTCGGTATATGTACCAGTAGACGTACCACTATCTGTAACATCAGGATTGGAGAATCGCGTTTCCCGAAATGAAACGTCTTGTCCATTAACCATAATTGTGGCCCTGTTATTGAACCCCCCGTAGGTGCTGTACTGATAACCATGTGAATAGTTCTGATAGCTAGGGGTACCAGCAAGATCAAAATCAGCATTGTGATAACAGCCATACAAATGGCCAACTTCATGAGAAAAGGTATGCCGACCACCAACGGCATCAGGAGCTACTACGATGGCATATGCTTTTTCAGCATTTAATTCCTGCGTACCAGCCATACCGTGATAATACGGATAGTTGCTCTTCGTTAATAGCACAACAATATCAGCATGTGTACTCTCTCTGAGTTGTCTAGCCGTATAATCAGTCATTAATCTATTCGTTAAATCATCGTACATATTAGTTCCTTCCACAAAATTCAACTGGGCTATCCCCGCTAGTTCAATCGTAGCTAGTGAGGTTGATACGTTGCTGTTGTAGATGCAGCTATTAAACTGGCTGATGCATTGGTTGGCCACCTGATTGATGTCAGCGACCTGTTGCGCAGCAGCCGGTGTATACAGAATCAACACTCTTGGAAAGCTTGCACAGGGCTTTTCATAATGCAGATTTATGATGGGATTAAAGGCATTAGCCGCTTTGCGGCCACTCTTTTGCAACTGCCGGGGAGTGACTGCGACATTCATGCATGTCTTGGTGAGATCAGGCTTCTGCCGGTAGTAGATATGCAGCCCGTTTTCAAGGTGATAAATCAGGTATTGATTATCTCCTTGTGAAATACTGCCGGTTAGTCTGCCGTTTTTGTAGAGAAAACTCACCGTGCCGGGTCCACCAATCAGTTCGCCGTGCCACTCGTAATCGGTTATTGAGTGGGCTTCAACCCGTATGGCCTTGAAAGTTAGTCGTTCGGGCTTGTCAGGTAACGCAAACGTGAATAGACCATCTTTTTGTAATGTGGCTACATTGCCAACATTGACGAGTTGAATGCCTTCAATGTCAGTCCTGTTCTCCAGGCGACTCAGGACCGAAGAGACTTTGGCCGATAACGCAGCCTTACTGACTATGCCGACAGGAACAAGAAACTCTGTTGATGGAACCTGTGCATACAGGTTGGATAGCATAGCTACCTCGAATAGTATCAGCAGTAAGCCGATTGCCCGGAAGATGTGTAAACGCTTTTTCATAATCGTAATTAGTTAGACATTGTTGTTATGCTTGCCAAGCTGCACGTAATGAACGTCTTTATTTGCGTCTTATATAAATACTATTAGATTTATTATATATGGAGATGAGCGTTTTGTCATCTCTGTAAGTTAAAAATTGTGCTTTAGTGTAACAACCGTACTTTTTAGCCTAATCCCGTTTAATAACATATGGTAATAATACCATTTTATACGAATAGGTAGCGTTTTACTCGACGCTAATCAACGACTCGCTGTGCAGAGAGATACAAAGCACCCTCTCAACGCTTCCGCAACGCCGACGTGATTACGCTTTATATCGACCCCGACGGTGAACACGCTACCGAATATGATTCGTAAAACAGTCGTCCCCTTGAGCTGTTCGCTGTACTAGAAGCAACTCAACAGGTCGCGAATGTGGTCTTGCATGGTTGTCATTCAACCTATTTCAGGTTAAGACATTTAATCACTGATTCCAATTAATCCCAGCGAATAAGAACATAAGCAAGCGGCTGAATGCTCTAACCTGCTAAAGTACAACGCCCGGCCCTGCACAAGCAGTGGCCAGGCGTTGTACTTTAGCAGGAGCGGTTTTATACTACACGTTATGTTATGTGCTTTTTCTAAGAACCCGGACACAATGACAGATGACATCCAAACCCCGGAAAATGCAACGCGAGTGGAAGTAAAATATAACCCCAATTCTCTTGTACACGTCGACAAATGAGGAAAATGACGTTGTTTAAGGCTATAACAAAACGTTGTACTTTACGGCTATGCCTACCCAAGGCGACATAACAAAACCGGTGAGCAGAGCCGTGAATACGGCGACGGACCGTAATTTTACACCTTTTTTTAAACGCAACCCAATCAGATAGATAAACACCCAACGCTCCACAGGTGTTGACGGTGAGCGAGTTACTCAAAAAATAGCACGTACTTTCGACCTTTACACACCTGTTTTAGTTGGGCTGTCGTTTGACGTGGGGACGCGCTTCCTGCCGCCCGTCAACCCGCCCACGCGGAGCGAAACCAACAACACACCTTTATTCTTGATTCAAAAGTAGTGGTCTTCGTTTATACTCTGTGGGTATGGACAGTAGCGGCTCCTCGGATTGGATATTTTCCTGTTTACGGCCAATAACACGAACATAGCCCAAATAGCGGCCACTATCGGCTTGTAAAGCCTCTAACTCTACCCTGTTATCAGGAGCAATAGCCTCATGCCACTGTTGCCATAGCTGCCACCCGTTAGGCAGGGTGTCGGCAACGTCAATCTCCATAATTCCAGTACGCTGCCAGTGTTGCTGCCACCAACCAGCCGAGTGTAGGCACCACAAGTCTTGTGTCCACCACTGCTGGAGATGCTCAGGAAGTGTATGTTGAATTTCCTGCATCAGTCCGGCACCCGCAATTCCAAGTTGCCCACCCGGTTTGAGAAAACGGGCCAGGGAGTTTAGGTAAAGATCATCTGTGCCGTAATAGAAAAACGAATCAATGCTAATGATTACATCAAAAAACTCAGCGGCAAAAGGTAAGAACCGGGCATCTGCATGAATGGGAAAGACACCATTTTCCACACCGGCATCCTGAATACGTTGGTAGTTCTCTGATACTGAAAATAATAAATCGGCAGCCCAGACCTGCACACCAAACTCCCGATGCAAAAAGATGGAGGACATGGCCCGTCCACAGCCGAGGTCCAACACGCGCATATTCGGCTGAAGGTCTAAACCTTTGGCAAGCCATTCAGCCAGCCATAACGGATTGGCTCCGCCACTTATACTTGCCCTGATCCATTCAGGATGATATTTTGACGAACGGGGAAAATCCTGTAAAGCAAAAGCGTTATTCATTACAAACGGATTTATACTTTAGACCTGCCCCAACTGGGGTGTTTGTCCTGTCAGCCGCAACCCGGAAATGCAAGCCCAAACCCGCCTAACCGGGGCGTTCGAATTGTCGCCCCAAACCGAAAACTTGAAGCACCTTTTAGACTTCACCCAACGCCCCAGGGGGCTGATGGTGGACGTAAGATAAGCCAAACACAGGTACGTTGACACCTTTACACCCCCTGCCTGTTGGGCTGACGCGTCAACCTACCCGAGTGATTCCTGCCAGCGGTAACACGCCAAAGCAGAGTTGACCAACAACCACAAAACCGAATAAGCCGAGAGAGTGGTCCCGCGTCCGGGCCGGAGCCTGCCAAAACGGTCTGTCGCAGGTACCTTCTCGTGTCGATCGAAACGACATTTACCGCGTTCTGTCCACAAGATTTTGGTCTGTCGACAGGTACGTTGCCCAACCGGTTAAAACGTGCTGTCGAACGGACTTTGACCTGTCGCGAAGTATATGGAAAACCCACAAAGAACGTTCATTATCAAGCCGTTATCCTGTCAACCAAGACGCGCCCACGCCACTACTTGCTGTAGAGCACCCAATAAGTTGTTGTACGCAAAGTCGCGGAACTACAATGGGTTGATAATCAGGCAATAATAGTTCTGCTTCTACCCTTTAGGAAACCAGCCATCGGTCTCTGAGCTAAGAAAGCAATCTGTTCTCAATTTAGCAACAATAGGTGGCACTAGAGCAAATTGGTGAGTTAGAGAAGGCAACGTGCATCTGACCACCGGATGCTGTTCAGGGATTACCCCAAGTTTGAGGTAGTCTTGTTACTATATAAATGAGGGTATACATAGTAACAAAAACAACCCGCTGTCTTAATCTACTATGAAAAAAGCGGTTGCCTACTACCGGGTATCCACCGATCGCCAGGGCAAGAGTGGACTAGGCTTAGAAGCTCAGGCAAACGCAGTAAGCCAGTTTGCCGAGTACGAAGGCTACAGCGTTACCTCCACGTTTACCGAGATTGAGAGTGGTAAGAAAAATCAACGGCCCCAGCTACTAGCCGCCCTGGCTCAGTGCCGCAAAGAAAAGGCGACGTTGATTATAGCCAAGCTGGACCGGTTGGGCCGGAACGTGGCCTTTATTTCTAACTTAATGGAAAGCCGGGTTGATTTCAAGGCGGTTGATAATCCTCATGCTAATCGGCTCATGGTACACCTGTTGGCCGCCTTTGCCGAGCATGAACGAGAACAGATCAGTACTCGGACGAAGGACGCACTAGGGGCAGCTAAACGACGCGGGATACAGTTAGGAAAGCACGGTAAGGAAGTATTAAGTCAACAAAACGCGACCGCAGCAATAGAATTTGCTCAACAGCTACACCCGACTATTGAGCGCTTGCGGGAAGCAGGGTTTACAACCGTCAGAGCAATCAGAGATGAATTAAACCGGCAGCAGATACCGACCTACAGAGCAAACGGAAAGTGGCATATACCAAATGTATATGCCGTTTTGAAGCGCCTGACTTAGCTCATAGTTGAACTTTCTACTACCGCAATTGTTCCCATTTTGGGAGCGCATATCAAAGAACTTTGTCGATTGGCCCGTAATGTAACCAGGCTTGCCCATGAGCTATTCTTACTATGAGATTGATCGCCAAGAAAACTATTGTCAATTTCTACACGGTTCATGCCACAGCTAAAGGAAGTTTAGAAGCCTTTACCGAGGAAGTAAAAGCAGCCAATTGGGAGAAGCCCAGCGACGTGATTGACGCCTATCCGAGTGCTGACGTTATAACCGGTAAGCGGTTCGTCTTCAACATAAAAGGAAACTCGTATCGACTCGTTGCTGATATTGAGTTCAGGCTAAGTCAGCTCTATATCGTCTGGATCGGTACGCACGCGGAGTATTCTAAACTAGATGTAAAGACCATCAGCTATGTTAAAAGTGATTAAGAACGAGCGGGAGTATGAGGCCGCTTTAGCGCGTGTTTACAATCTTATGCAACTGAATCTGGCTGACGATTCGCCGGAATTAGACGAACTGGAGGCTCTTTCCTTGTTCGTCGAACACTACGAAGACAAGCACTATCTGATTGCTTCACCAAGTCCAATAGATGCTATCACGTTTAGACTGGAGCAGTTGGGTAAGGAAAAAAGCGAACTGGCTAAGATCCTGGGAACCCGTGCTCGGCAGTCAGAAATATTAAGCGGTAAACGAAAGCTCAGCCTAGAAATGATTCGTAAGCTTCATGCTAAGCTTGGCATTCCTGCTGAAAGCTTAATAGCCGCCTATTAGATTTATGGTGTCTAGTTACACCTATTTACTGGTGTAGTTTCACACCTGAAAATAGGTGTAACTAGACACCACAAAGTACACCGTGAAGAAAGAGGTAAACGCATGATCTTCACCGTAGGAGGCATTAAAGGTGGTACGGGGAAAACCACTAACCGCTTGCTCTTCGTTGCCTATTCATTAAGAAATGACCAAATTCGGCCTATCAGTTGCCGACCAGAACGAGACCGTTATGCTCAAATCACCTAAAGAACCGACCAAGAAAGGAACTCCGAAAATGGTAGCCGTGATTAAAAATGGCCATACAGACGCTGAACTTAAGGCGATGGGAGAACGGTGGGTTAACCACCCAGGGCCTTACTTAACCCTTGCTGAAACGATTGCTATTGAAAAAGCGAAGCAGGCCAGCCACTCTGACAAGCATTAACGATTAGATTTATATCAAAAGAACATTGGCCGACGCTTCACGCTCTTGCTTTAAGAGTTCATCCATACGGCGGTTTTCATCCTCTGAAAAGCCCAAATCTGGTATCTCAAAAGGCTCTTTAGGGGCTACTGCGTCCATGAATCGTTGCACTCCCCAACGGCGAATATCTTCGGGTTTGTATGAGTTAGCCCCCCGGCGCATCGACGGGATTGGCTCTACTAATTCCTTGGTTTCCATCGGATTGATCGTTGTTTAGTGTCTATAATGGTAAAAGTACGTTAAACAGTAAACTCATTGCTTTGCTGTCCTAATGCTGCTTCAACCTCTTGTTTTAGTCGTTCCTGAGTAACCCGCCGCGTCGCATTGGTAGCTGACACTTTTGCTACGCCCCAGCGACCAATGGGGGCATCATACAACCTGGCTCCGTAATCCATAACCCCGCTGCCCAACTCAGATAACGCCTCTTTGCCGTTATACCTTGCCCGGTTGGTACTGCCCCCGCTGCTGAGGCCCGATAGCTCCCGCCCCCAGGGGTCATAATCTCGGTACTGGCTGGCACTGGCCACACCACCCGCCCCCGTGAAGCTCACCCGCACGTTGCCCAGATGGTCGCGGTGCTGCCATTCATAGCCCCCAGCTAGACTGTAGCGGCCCTCCTCATGGGCGATCTCGAAGAGGCTCCCGTTGAGGTACTGCACCACCCCCACATACGTCCGCTGCTCACCAACAGCACTGCTGGTGAGCTTATTACCTGCCGCATCGTATTGGTAGCTCACGCTTTTACCATTGGTGAAACTCACCTGCCGGGGGAGCTTGAGGAGGTTGTAAGCGATACTACTCATACCCCGGTTGAGGTCTTTACTCACGCTGCCCGCCGCATCGTAG